>MNYV01000098.1 GCA_001873285.1 Nitrospirae bacterium CG2_30_53_67 | reverse complement strand
ACCATCAAAATCCTTGCGTTGTCCATTGAATCGGGGAAAAAGGGCCTGCGACAAAAATGCCTGCCCTCAGACCGGATCGGGGGATTGGAGGACAGGCCCGACCCGACAATCCAGTATAAAAAACGGAGGGGAAGGATCTTCCCCCCCGTTTCCGGTTTGCTCACTTTACAGACACACTACGATACTTGCCGACCAATCATCAGTACCCGCAGGTTCCTCCGGTCTTCTGTCCTGAGACATACTCCCAGACAGAGGCAGAGGCACGCCCTTCCACAAGATGGTTTTTCCATTTTTTGCTGCTGCAGGAAACCCTGTTGCCCCGGTCTCCGTGACAGGTCTTGCACAGGGTTGTATACGGACTCTCAAAGGCAGGGTCGCCGGACACATGGCCCAGCTGCAGGATCTCCACCTTGTCCATGGTCTTTCTGGAGACGCGGCCTGATTTGGCATGGGTCGTCCATTTCCCATTGGTGGAAGAAATCTTGGACCGGTTGTCTCCATGGCAGCGCAGGCAGGTGCTGTCACGTGGGTCCGACTCCTCCGTGTAGGTGTGCATCCAGGAGACCGCCGCATCGAAGTTGTTGGCAATCGCTGTTCCCTGGAATGTCAGATTAGCCACGGCACTATCTACGCCACTACTGTTCGCCTTATGACAGGCCCCGCACTTGAGCGGTCCGTGGGAGCCGTCCGTGTTCATGCCGGCCGCCTGGGCATAGGACGTGGTGTCGATGTTCGGGGTGACCGGATAGAGCCCGTGAATCGACTCATGACACCCCTGGCAGGTGATGTCCTGATGCCCTCGGGTGTAGCGGAACAGGGCCGGCTTTTTCGGGTAGTTGAACGGCGGAAAGGGGTTGTTGTTCCCGCTGTTCTCCACGTATGGCGCCGCATGGCAGTCCGCACAGTGGGGCTCGCCCCCGGCCAGCCAGTGGTCCCGTCCGTCCGAGGCAGCCGAGAAAGGCACCGGCACGGCCACGGAGCCGGAAGGCAGGGTTGCCTGGGCCGCCGCCACGCAGTCGGACGTGGTGCAGAAGTCCAAGACCTTCACGCTGAAATCCCCGTCCGCATCCGTGGAACCGCAGATATAGAAAGCGGGAGCGCCCGGGTAGTCAGCGCCGCAGTCAATCAGGCCCGTGCCGCCGCCTGTGGTGCATGCTGACGCGCTGTTCACCTGAACCTCGACGGTGGCTACATTCCCGTCATGATCGGGATTGACCGGAATGACGCCGAAGTATCCCGCAACGTAGTTGCAGAGTCCCGGATCCCGGTTCCAGATCGCCGCCGTATCCGCATTGGTCTTGGGATCGAGCCAGGCAATGGTCTGGGCCTCCGAGACACCAAGGGCAGCCGCCACACCTGCGGGGAACGACTCGTTCCGGGCCGTGTAAACGCCGACCCCGTGGATCGGGTCGCTCATATTATCCTTTTTCCAGAGTTCCTGACCCAACTGGCTGTGGCAGTTGGTGCACCAGATCCCCTTGTCGGTCCCCGTGTCCTTGGCCACATTGGTCACCAGCCACTGGCCGATGGGATTCAGATGACTCGGGGTCTCGGCGCCGTCGGTATTTCTTCCGGGATTGGAATGCACGTCGCGGCCCACATAGCATCCGCCTGCGGCGTTCCGGTTATCGCTCCCTGCAAAGAAGTTCATCCCGTCCTGTGTGATGGGATAATTGTCCAAGGATCCGTCGGACCGGTGAGAGGGATGGCAGCCCTGACAGCCTCCGTTCCTCCCCAGGGAGTCTGAAAACTCCCTGTTCCTGTGTTCGCGGTGGATGACCTCAGTCAGGGGCCGAATCAACGCGCCCAGTTGGGACGGATCTATATCTGAACCGTTATCCACCATCTCCTGCCCTATATTGGCCGACTTGACCGCGGCAATCACGTTGTCCGCATGGCAGCGCTGGCAGACCACGGCCTCATGACCGAGCCGGGTCTTCTGTACGATGTCGCTCGTGTCCCCGGAGAGCTCGCCCGTGGCGCAGTTGATGGTGGTTGCCGGGAAATTCGCCGTAAATGAGGTCCCGCGCTTCATGTCGTGGATCTTCAAAATACTGATGGCCGCTCCCTTGAGTCTCGAATACCAGTCCGAGTCCCCGGCCGCAGTGTTGATCCCGTAGTAGCAGTTCCAGAAGTTGATCTCATCCATGACCAGGGCATACTGGGGCGAGCCTACGGGGTTGGCGCTGTTCACACTGCTGAATGTGGCGTGGCAGCGCTCGCAGTTCGGGATATCAATGGGCGCCGTCCCGAAGCCGCGCACCGGGTTCCCGTCATCGAGTATGGCCGCGCCGGTATTATAGTCCTGAAGCTCGGCGCGCATGAACACATAGGGCCGGATTGAATCCTCGTCCACGGCCCCGGGATCACCGAAGAAATTGATGGTGTCCTCAAACGGGGTCAGAGGAAGGCCCAACGCCTCCCAGATCCGGGGCGAGGTCAACATGACCGGAAGATTTTCCAAAACCTTCATCTGGGTGTAGACCACGGTCCCTGAGTCCTTGGAAAAGGTCAGCACGTTGCCGAAACCTGCGCCCACGACGCCTGGACCCATGGGCTGAAGCGAGGCGCCCACGTTCGGAGGATACTGCACGTGGCCCGCCACACCGAGACGGATCTTATCCCCTTCCAGGCTGGAGTTCGCCGGGTTGCCGCCCTCCAGGTCCGCATAGATGTAGAGATGGTTCATCCAGGCGTTGGCATAGTTGTCCGTGGCGTCCGTGTAATCCCCATCGCCTTGCATGACGCCGGTTGCGCCGTTATAGGTCCCGTAAGTCAGGGCGCCGTTGGCATCAACTTTTGCTGAGTCAAATTTGGTGTTCCACATCAGGAGGGAGTTCCCCTCCACCTGGCTGATCAGGGTGCTGGTCTGCGGCGCCCCTCGGCCGTCGTTTCTGGGCTGGGCATCGTGCCAGTATTTAAGAACGTATTTCTTAAAGTTCCCGTTCCCGTCCAATGCGGTATCCCGCACCACGGTCGGCCGGCCCAGACCGTCGATCCCTACGTTGGGGTCGGATTCCATGAGCTTGGGCTTGCCCCCCGCCTTCTCGGTCTTGACCACCTGGGCCAGGATCGAATTGTACGGAGGGAGGATACAGCAGTAGGAGAACTCAAATCCCGTGCAGTGCATCCCCAGCTCGTAGTTCATCATGATGTTGAAGGCGTTCTTGGGCGGGGTGGCGGTTTTCCCGCCGCCGCCGTGGCCTCCGCCGCCTCCACCCGGCTTGCTGAAGCCGGTGGCAGGATAGATCACGGCCATGCCCGCCATAAGCAAAAATAAGGCCGACATTCTCAATAACTTTTTCATAAATACCTCCATTCAAATCATTACGTTAGTGAATGCTTCATTGATAAATAAACGAATTATGAATGTCTGATTACACCCCCTTTCCACTGGATTTGTGTGAAAAGTTCCATCTGTTACTTCCGTTACTTCCGATACCGCTTTCTAAAAGGCAACCAGTCCCATGGCTTTTCTCATCACCATCAAGGCATCCGAGATATCGATCATGCCGTCCGGCGCCCCCATGGGAGTCACGTCGCCGTGCTGGAGTTGCACGGTGGTGGCCGTTATCAAACCGGATGCAATACGCATGGCAATCAAGGCATCCGCTGCATCCACGGACCCGGAGGCGTCCAGATCTCCGTCCCGGTAATTGATATCCAAAGGCCATGGATCCGCCCCATCCATCAGGCCGTCGTTATCCGAATCCGGATTCCAGGGGTTGGTCCCCACGGCGATCTCATCTACGTTAACGAGCCCGTCATGATCGAAATCTTCCTGTCCATCAGGGACCCCGTTTGCATCCGTATCCGCTCTTTTGGGGTTGGTCCCGAAGATATGCGCCTCATCCCCGTCCAGAAGCCCGTCGCCGTCGCAATCCGGATTGTTCGGATCGGTGTCGAGAAAGAAAGAATATGCCGGGTTCCCGTCATGATTAAACTCTTCCCAGTCCGTATAGTGGTCGTGGTCCGTATCCGGGTCCAGCCAGTTGGTGTAGGGCCACTGGTTCTCACTGATATTGCTGAGACCGTCATTGTCCGCATCCGGGTCACAGATGTCCCCCATGCTATCCTGATCATAATTGGCCTGGGAAGGATTGGTTGTAACCGGGCAGTTATCCGAACCGTCCGGAACACCGTCGTTATCATCATCGGAATCACAGGCATCTCCCTGTCCGTCTCCGTCCGTGTCCAGTTGATCTTCATTGGCAACCGTCACACAGTTGTCGCAGGCGTCCCCATGGGTGTCGGCATCCGAATGGGTCTGGCTCGGATTTGCCGCGAGAGGGCAGTTGTCGGATACATCCGGGACACCGTCGTTGTCATCGTCGCTGTCGCAGAGGTCTCCCACCCCGTCCCCGTCCGTATCATCCTGATCGAAATTCATGACATCCCGGCAATTGTCGTCGCAGTTGTCCACCACCGGGCGCCTGCAGAGATGGTCTCCGGCCGCACCCGATGCATCTCCATCGTCAGGGATATCATCTTCATCCGTATCCATGAGATAGAGAAGCTCTTTTCCTGATACCTGATTGTCCTCGGGATAGAAGATATCGTACGGCGCGGCCTGTCCCTCGCAGGGGCTTCCGGCCGCGTGATCGGCAGAATAAATGCCGATGGTCGCCATCCTCTGATAGGGCGCATTGAACCCCCGCCACCCCATGGCCCCGTAATTGAACTGGATACGGCCGTCTGCATACAGGACGAGCTGAAAATTATTCCCGGTGGTGTTGTCGTCCCCCCATGCGGCATCCCGATAATGAAAGACATCATTCCAGGTCACGATCACCCTTTTCGGAGAAGAGACGGAGTCGAGACGATACCGGATTTGTCCATGTCTCTGGCTGCCGGGCCTGCCTATGGCATTTTCATAGGCGATCACGTCCGGGTCGGTGCTGTGCTCGGTGATCACATCAGACCAGAAGGGCGCGATCATCGGGATGCTGTAAAATTCCGGGTTGGAACCGGCGTTATCGTAGAGAGGGAAGGTCTGGTTATCGGTGTCGTCGTATTGTCCGGAGGACTTGGACCCCAGGGTAATAAATCCGTTCACGTCAATATAGATTTTGTTATACGTGCTGCAATAAAAGGGGAAGTTGAAACCCAGGGAAAGGCCCGAACTCGGATAAAAACCGTCATCCGCAAGAAGGGTATCGGCGCCGAAATTAGTATCTGCCGGATAGGGGGCATCCGTGATTCTCAACAGATACTGTACTGCATGAAGATTCCCGGCGTTCAGTAGAAATGAGAACATCACTAAAACCATGACACAACGTTTCATTCATCGGCCCGGGCATCAAACGGATCTATAATGTTTATAATCTATAAACTCATAGAGCAAAACCTGTGCCAAAAATGGAGGCGGGCGGACCTGGGGTCTGCATATCTTTTCAATGTCTTGAAAATGCTCTATAATTTTATTAGCGCAGGGGCATGAAGGGGTTTAAAAATATCAATGGATCAAGAATATATTCATGTAATAATTAGGAAAAACTTTTCCTAAGCCCAAAAGATTACAATGACGGCATCCATTTTTGCAAACATCCAGGTCCTGCTGCTTAACCCATTGATGTTTCGGATACAATTTTCAAACGGAGATTATCCTATAAAAGGCGAGAATCTTATCGGAATCCAATTCTGAGAGGATCATGTGTGGGAAAAACTTTTCCTATGAATCGTGCAAAATGCAATCTCCGGGCAGGGCGTGAATCAGGCCAGGCCATACTTTTTTCTTTTGCGATACAGGGTCGAAGCATTGATCCCAAGATCTTTGGCGATCATTTCGAGGGTGTTGGGAAAGCCTGCATATTTTTCTTCCAGTTCCATCAGGATCTCCCTTTCGCTCTTCTTCCTCGCCTGCACAGCGCCGGCAAGAACCTTAAAGTGCGCCACATCGAGAGCATCTCCTTTGGAAAGAATGACCGCCCGCTCTATGACGTTCTCGAGCTCCCGAACGTTCCCGGGCCAGTCATAGTTCAGCAGGGTCAGCATCACTTCAGATGGGATGACATGGATCTCTTTCTTATGTTTTTTGTTGGACCTCTCAAGAAAATGGTTGGCCAGCAGGTAAATATCGTCTTTTCTCTCCCGGAGAGGAGGGATAAAGATCGGGACTACATTGAGGCGGAAAAAGAGATCCTCCCGGAACGAGCCCTTCCGGATGGCTTCCTCAAGGTTCCGGTTCGTGGAGACGATGACCCTGACATCCACCTTCAGGGTTTCGTTGCTTCCGAGCTTTTCAAACTCCATCTCCTGCAGAACCCGGAGGAGCTTGAGCTGCATATTCTGTGAGATGTCTCCGATCTCGTCGAGAAAGAGCGTGCCCCCGTCTGCGGCCTCGAATCGTCCTTTCCGGTCCCTCGATGCCCCCGTGAAGGCGCCTTTCACATGCCCGAACAGCTCGGTTTCTAAAAGGGTCACCGGAAGCGCCGTACAGTTCACCTTTAAAAACGGCTTGTCCCCTCGAGGGCTCATGTAGTGAACGGCGCCGGCAATCAGTTCCTTGCCTGTTCCGGTCTCCCCTCGGATGAGCAGGGTCGCATCGGTTTCAGCGACATGCGCCGCCATGTCGAGCAGTTCCAGCATTTTTTTGTTGTTGGTGATGATCTTTTCAAAACGGAACTGCTCACGGACTTCCTTCCGCAGTTCCTTCACATTCTCCACCAGGCGCTTCTTCTCTACGGCCTGCTTGAGGAGCAGAATCATCTCCTCATAATTCAACGGCTTGGTTAGGTAGTTGTATGCCCCGAGCTTCATGGCCTTGACCGCCATGTCGATGGTCCCATAGGCCGTGGCCAGAATGACCGGGATATCCTGGCGCCTAACTTTTGCCTTTTCCAGAAAGTCGATCCCGTTCATCCCGGGCATTTTATAATCCACGATCACCACATCCACGAGCTTCTCGGAGAGCATGGCGAGACCCTCCTCCCCTGACGCCGCGGTCAGGACCTGATAACCTTCCTTGGCGAGGTTTAACCGCATAACCTCCAGGATGGCCGGTTCATCGTCAATCACAAGGACGCTTTGATGAATAGACATGGGACCTATCCTTCTGTACAGTCTTGACGGGAAGAAGGATCAAGACCTCGGCGCCCGGCCCGGGCTCTCTTCTCCTGATTCTGGCCTGGCCATGGTGCTGCGTGATGATCTGCCTGACAATGGCAAGACCGAGTCCGGTTCCATGGACCTTGGTGGTGTAAAAAGGTTTGAATGCCGAATCCATGATCTCATCGGAAATCCCGGGCCCTGTATCCAGGACGGTCAGCTCCACCTGTTCGTCCGATTTCCCTTCATTCTGCAGGTACCGTGTCCTGAGGGTAATGGTCCCCCCGCCGGGCATGGACTCCATGGCGTTTTCAATCAGATTGATCACGACCCGTTGGATCTGATTGGCGTCCAGGAACAAAGGAGGGATATCCTTTGCATAATCCTTTTTTAGAATGAGCCCGGCCAGGTTGATCTCCTCCAGAAGGAAAGAGCTGGACTCGTCTATCAAACGGTTCAGATCACACACATTGAAATTCGGCATCATGGGTTTGGAGACCTTCAGCAGGGCCGATGTCACACTGTTCAACCGCTCCACCTGGCCGCTGATCAGGTTGGACATATTCTGGATCTCCGGATCGTTTAAATACTTGGACGTGAGGTAATGAACCCCGCCGGCAATGACATTCAGGGGGTTCCGGATGTCATGCGCCACCTTGGCCGCCACCTCCCCCAGCTCGGCAAGCTGCCTCGAGAGCGTCAGCTCCTCCCGCATCTTTTCCTTTTCCGTAATGTCTTCAAAGGTCACGATCATCGGGGTCTTTTCAAGCGCCGGATCTCCATGAAGAGGAAGCACGCTCAGGCTGATGGTCATGGGTTCCCCGTCGGCCCTGGTCACGGAAACCTCTTGCCCGATGATCGGTTTTCCTTGTTCTTTATAGGTTGCCAATGCCGCCAGTATCAAACCGAAAAAGTCATTGCACCGGCTGCAAAATTGGGTGATCTCCGAGATACCCCGCCCCACAAGCCTTTCGAGGTCCAACCCCAGAAGGGATTGAGCGGTCCGGTTGTATTTCCTGATGACCATGTCTTTATCCAGGGAGATCACGGCGGATGATAGGCTGTTGAGAATTCTCTCGGTATAGGCCTTGAGGTCGGCGTTCTCCTGGTTGGCCTTTTCAATCTGCCTGGCATACTTTTCTATATCTTCCCTGGCCTCATTCGCCTTCTCGGTATTATAGACCAAGTCCCGAACCATGATGTCGAATGCATCGTTAAGCTGGGCTACTTCATCTCCGGCATTCTTTTTAAAAATAATGCACTTTCTGCAGTCCCCTATCTTCTGGGCGAAGACCCCCTGCACCTTTCCCCTGCAGAAGGTCCCGGCAACGGCCCAGCATTTCTCCGCCTTGTTCCCGTAAGAGGGGCATTGGACTTGCTTACAGTCTAATTGTTCCCAGCAGTAGACGTAGCTCTTGGGCAAGCGCCTTTCGGGGATCTTGCCCTGATGAACGTTGTAAACCTTCTTGGTCAGGACGCGGATGGGATAGGATATGAGCCTGACGATAATAAACGCCCCGATCAGCCCCAGCAAGGCCGTAGAAAGAATGACAATCAGGATGCTTTCAATGGCAGCCCGACCGGGCTGTCGGAACAGGCGCACAAAGCTGGGGGCATCGAACCCTACAAAAACATTCCCGAGATATCGGTCGGAACTGTAAACCGGAACATAGATATTCTCGAACTGCTTACCAAAGACCTCAAAATAATATTCGTTCTTTTTAAAGGATCCTATGGCAGGTTCGCCGATCAGAAGTATCCGCCCGATCATGGCCATATCCGTATGGGCCACCACCAGGTTGTTTTTGTTCATGATGGCGCAGGACCGCACATCAGGCATCTTCCCGACGGTCTGGACCAGCCGGTTCAGCATCATCCTGTGTTCGACCAGAAGGACCGGCTGGGTGTTTTCTGCAAGGTTCCGGACCAGGTCGATGTGCCCCTGCCGGATGACCGCCTTTTCATTGTAGACAACCAGCAGGCTCCCTGCGCCGCTGGTGATGATCACAAACCCCAGGTAGGCCAGGCCGACCTTGGCATTAATGGATAGGCGCTGCAGGAACTGCAGAATTTTCATAGGAGTCAGTCCGATCTTCTTTGGGGCGGATGAATGAATCCCCTGCCTTTTGCACAAGCCGTTCCACCCCCTTGAGGCGGGATGCGACACGGTTCAACTGAAAGCTGTGCCAGTCCTGTTTAGAGGCGGCATATTCACGCCCGGCCAGGGAGAGAAATCCCCTGGCCTGGGTGGTATCGGTTCCGCTTTTTTCCGCCTGCGCCAGGGCCCTTTCTACCTCCTGAATCTTCTGCCCGATCAGGTCCATCCGTTCCAGGCAGGTCTTGGCGTCTTTTGTGACACCCGGAAGCAGACTCATCTTCGCATTATGGCACAGCGCGCAAAAGATCTCAATCTCACCCGGTTTGATGATCTTCGTGGCCATGGCATCATGGCAGGTCACGCAATTGGGGCCGGTCCCCTTGGTGATAAGGTTGCTGTAATGGCTGCTTGTTTTGAATTCACTGAAGGCGGCGATGTGGCACCCTCCGCAAAGGGCTGGAATCTTCGTATAATAGACAGAGCTTTCACGATCCAACGCATTGTGAACACCTTGGTGAGCGGCCTCCTTCCCGCTCTTCCCCGGATCCCCGCCATGACAGTGCTCACAGGTGATCCCTGAACGGGAATGTGCAGACGCCTTCCATTCCTTATGAAATTCCCTGATGGCCGGATTTTCTATACCTTCATGGCACTTCACACAACTGTTCTCTCCCGAAACCCGGACGGGGAACATGAAGAAAAAAAGCGTGACCAGAAGAGCGGCTTTAAAGGCATCCATGGAATGATGATACACAAAATTCAAGACCGATCTCTTTCTGTAAGGACTGAAGAAGCGCATGGGTTTCTTCTGAGAGGGGGTTTGAGACATAGAAACAAACGATCCCTTCAGCCGGGTTCAGCGTCCGCAGGAGACCCAGTCCCTCATAGGACTCCAAGACGGCATTCAGATAGGCGATCTGCCTCCGATCAACTCGCGCAAGGATCCGCAGGGAATCTCGGCTTTCATCATAATTTTTCATTAAACGGCCAAATGGAGCGGTAGCGGATAAACCGGCTCTGAACCAGTTCGGGAATCGGCATCTTCTTGAGCTCATCCAGAACTTCCACAAGGGCTGATCTGAGGTTTTCAGCCATTTTTTCATAATCCCTGTGCGCGCCGCCCAACGGTTCAGGAATCACGCGGTCCACCAGGCCGAGTTTCTTCAGATCCTCCGCCGTCATTTTCAACGCCTTGGCGGCCTCCTCGGCCTTGGAGGTCTCCTTCCACAGAATCGAGGAGCACGACTCCGGAGAGATCACCGAATAGACGGCGTTCTCCAGGATCAGGATGCGGTCCCCAACCCCGATGGCCAGCGCCCCCCCGCTTCCCCCTTCGCCTGAAACCACCACCACGATCGGCGTCTTCAACCGCGACATCTCAAAGAGGTTTCTCGCGATGGCCTCGGCCTGACCGCGCTCCTCGGCGCCCATGCCGGGATAGGCGCCGGGGGTGTCTATGAAGGTGATGACCGGCATCCTGAATTTTTCGGCCAGTTTCATGATGCGAAGGGCCTTGCGATACCCTTCAGGATTGGGCATCCCGAAATTTCTCTCTATATTCTCACGGGTGTTCCGCCCTTTTTGATGACCGATGACCGCAACCGGTTTTTGTTGAAAGTGAGCGACTCCTGACACCATGGACGGATCATCACCGAAGAGACGGTCTCCATGAAGCTCAAAAAAATCCTCCATGAGCAAAGAGATGTAATCCTGGACATAGGGCCTCTTTGCATGTCTTGCGAGCTGGGTTCTCTGCCAGGGAGTCAGGTTGGAGTAGACATGCTTATGCAGCTGCTCGATCTTTTTCTGGAGCCGCCGGATCTCATCGGTGAAATCGGCCCCGTCCCGGGAAGAGATCTGCTTCATCTCTTCCAGCCTGGTTTCTAATTCTATGATCGGCTTCTCAAAATCCAGATAGTTGTTGGTCATGGTTTCTTATTCCTTCTGTTTTCTCCAGGAAAAAAGAAATCGTTCAAGCCGTTCAAAGAGTTTAAACGATTTAAACCGCTTGAATGGTTTGAACTCTTTTTTTAAGAGACCGTCACCGCGCGGTTGCCGGCAATGCTTTCTATGTCCACGATCATCCTGTCCGATGGGCTCACGCGAAGATCATTCCCTACAGAGATCACGGCTTCGCTGTGGTTGGGAACAAGAATGTGCAGATAGACCTCACATCCCCCCTTGTTCTGCAGCAGAATATCATGGATCCGGCTTAAATGTTCATCATTCAAGCCGATTGAGGATAGACGGATGTCCACGCGTCTTGCCTCACGTTTTCGTATGTCCTTCAGCATAGCGATCTCCTCGGAGATGATGGAAACGCCCTTTTCGTCCTTCTTGATCCGCCCTTTGACCAGCACAGGAAGATCGCTTTCAAGGATATCCTGCGTCTTTTCATAAACCTTGGGGAAGACCAGGACCTCGGTCACTCCCTGAAGGTCTTCAAGGCTCAGGATAGCCATCTTGTCGCCCCGCCGAGTCACTTTTTTCTTGCAGGCGGAGATCACGCCGCAGAGGGAAACCTCCGCATTTTCTCCCAACTCCTTGATCTTGGCCGTGTCCGAATTGGCAAACTTTTTGATCTCTCCCGTGCACCGGGCCAGGGGGTGCCCGGAGATGTAAAACCCGAGGGACTCCTTCTCGTACCGGAGAAGCTGATTTTCATGCCACTCTTCGATTCCAGGCAGAGACACTTCGGTCTCATAGGAATGGACGCCCCCCGCCTGACCGAAAAGGCTCCCCTGCCCAAGCTCTCGGTCCCGCTGCGCCTGATGGTTCATCTCCATGGCAGACTCAAAGACCTCCATCAACTGTGATCTTTTTGCTCCCGTGGAATCAAAGGCGCCGCACTTGATCAGCCCTTCGATGACCCTCTTGTTCACCTTCTTCAGATCCACCCTCGTAAAAAAATCGGAGATGGACTTGAAGGGCCCGCCCGTCTCCCTGGCCTTCAGGATATCATCAATGGCCGATCCCCCGACGTTCTTTACGGCGGCCAGGCCGAACCGGATCTTGTTTCCGACGACTGTGAAATCCATGCTGCTCTCATTCAGATCGGGCGGAAGGACCTCTATCCCCCGCTCCCTGCATTCCGAGATATACTGAACCACCTTGTCCGTGTTGTCCATATCCGAAGAGATCAAGGCGGCAATAAACTCCACAGGGTGGTGCGCCTTGAGATAGGCCGTCTGATAGGCAATCATGGCATAAGCGGCCGAGTGGGACTTGTTGAATCCATACCCTGCGAAATAGGCCATGAGGTCAAAGACCTTTTCCGCTTTCTTGGCATCAATTCCCTTCTTGACTGCGCCGGGGATCCCCAGCTTCGCGTCCCCGTTCAAGAAGATGGACTTGTGCCTGTCCATCTCCTCGGGTATCTTCTTGCCCATCGCGCGCCTCAAGAGGTCGGCGGCCCCCAGAGAATAGCCGGCCAGAACCTTGGCGATCTCCATCACCTGTTCCTGGTAGACGATGACTCCATAGGTCTCCTTGAGAATCGGTTTGAGCTGAGGGAGGATGAACTCCATCTCCTTTTTCCCGTGCTTGCACATGACGTAGTCATCCACCATCCCGCTTCCGATAGGCCCCGGTCGGTAGAGGGCGACCAGGGCGATGATGTCCTCGAAGTTCTGGGGCTTCATCTTGACCAGGAGTTCCCGCATCCCCGAACTTTCAAGCTGGAAAATCCCCATCGTATCCCCTCGGGAGAGGAGTTCAAACACAGCCGGATCATTGAGAGGGATCTCCAGCATGTTGAGCGGCGCCTGCCGGTCTGCAGGACCTTCCCCAAGGCCCCCCTGCGTCATGCGCTCGCGGTTGATGATCTTAACGGCCTTGTCGATGACCGTCAGGGTCCTGAGTCCGAGGAAATCGAACTTGACCAGCCCGACTTCCTCCACAATTTTTTTGTCGTACTGGGTGACGATCTCGGCCTCTTCGCTCCGGTAGAGGGGGGTCCACTCCCGGAGAGAGCGGTCACCGATCACCACGCCGGCCGCGTGGGTGGATGCATTCCGGTACAGGCCTTCCAGGGCCATGGCAATATCGAGCAGTTTCTTGATCTTCTGATCTTTGTCCGCCATTTCCTTGAATTTCTTCTCCCGGCGGACTGCGTCCGGGAGCTTGATCCCCAGCTCGTTCGGAACCAGCTTTGCCAGGGTGTCGGCTTCGGCATAAGGGATCCCCATGACGCGGGCCACATCTCGGATCACCCCCCGAGCCTGAAGGGAACCGATGGCCATGATCTGCCCCACGGCCTCATTGCCGTATCCCTTATCCATGCTGTACCGTTTCGTCACATACTCGATGACCTCGCCCCTGCGTTCCATGCAGAAGTCAATATCAAAGTCCGGCATGCTCACCCGCTCCGGATTCATGAACCGCTCGAAGATAAGACCGTAGGCCATCGGGTCGATATCCGTAATTCCCAGGGCATAGGCCACAAGCGACCCGGCCCCGGATCCCCTCCCCGGTCCGACCGGAATCCCCTGACCCTTGGCCCATCGGACGAAATCCCATACGATAAGGAAATACCCGGGGAATCCCATCTCTTTGATGATCCTCAGCTCCTCGGCAAGACGGGCTCGGTAGATCTCTTCCTGGCCGGCCGGAATCTTTCCATGCTTCATCCGGTCAAGGAAACCCTCTTCGGCCTTCTCTTGGAGATAGGACTCAAGGCTCACCTCTTTCGGCGCATCATACGTAGGTAAATGAATCTTGTTGAATTCAAGCTCAAGATTGCAGCGTTCCGCAATCTCTATCGTATTGCGGATCGCTTCGGGGATATGGCTGAAGGCCTGGACCATTTCTTCGGGTGACTTGAAATAGAGCTGATCCGAAGAGAAGCGGAAACGGTCTTCTTCCATCAGGGTCTTTCCGGTCTGGATACAAAGCAAAGCCTCGTGGGCGGCGGCATCCTCTCTCTTCAGATAATGACAGTCGTTGGTCGCCGCCAGCGGAATGGAGAGCTCTCTTGCAAGCCGGATCATCTCGTCATTCACCACCTTCTGATCCTCAAGCCCGTTATCCTGGATCTCCAGATAAAAATTTCCTCTCCCGAGGATATCGGCATATTCTCCGGCCGCACGAGCGGCCTTGTCCCTTTGCCCTTGCAGAAGATAGGACGGGATTTCCCCGTGCATACAGGCCGAAAGGCCGATCAACCCCTCGGCATGCTCTCGAAGCACCTCTTTATCGATCCGGGGCTTTCGGTAAAAACCGTTCAGGTATCCCTCGCTGACCAGCCACATCAGGTTCTTGTAACCGGCCTGGTTCCTCGCCAGGAGAATCAGATGGTAGGCGCTCTCTTCATTCCCTGCCGGCTTTTCCAGCCGGGAACCCGGGGCCACATAGACTTCGCAGCCGATGATCGGTTTGATCCCGCTCTTCATGGCCTTTTTGTAAAAATGGATGGCGCCGATCATGTTTCCATGGTCCGTAATCGCCAAGGCCGGCATTTTGTACTCGGCGGCTCTTTTGAAAAGCTCGCTCAACCGTATGGCGCCGTCCAGAAGGCTGTACTGGGTGTGTATATGGAGGTGAACAAATTCAGCGTGTTTCTTCATGCAGGTTCCTTTAATGAGTAAGAAGGGTTCGAGGATTCCAGGGTTACGCTTCGCGTGCCCCGCTTTTCTCTGTTTTTGTCGTTAGATCCCGGCATCTCCTTGAATCTATTCTTGCCGGGCCGGGACCGTCTGCGACGGCTACTGCACTGAGGTATCTTGGGGTCAAGGGGTCAAGTGAAATACTGAAATCCAAGCAAAATCTCCAGAGAAAAACACTGGGAACCCTGAACTATAGTGTCGCGTCACGTCTAAAATGACGTATCCCATTTTCCCCCTCACCTCAATCCTCTCCCCAAGGGGAAAGGAGGTTCAAACATCCCTTCTCCCCATAGGGGAGAAGGTTAGGATGAGGGGGTGACACCAAAAGACACTACAAGGTTGACACGACACTGGGACCCTCGGCCCCTTATGTTTTAACACTTCACTTTACCCCTGGAATCCTTGACCCCTTGAACCCTTATGTTTTCACCCACTCTTTTGGAGATGAACTTTCTTTAAAGGGAGTTCACTCCGTCATGGAATTTTTTCTATAACGGAGTTTACAACGGGACGGATCGAGAAGTCAATCATGATCAGCGTTTCTTGTGGGCCCTCGGATGCGCCTTGTCGTAAACTTCCATGAGTTTATCCATACTGACATGTGTGTACTTCTGAGTTGTGGAGAGGCTGACATGGCCCAGGAGTTCCTGAATGCTCCGGAGATCGGCGCCTCCGTCCAAAAGGTGGGTGGCAAATGAGTGGCGCAGCCCATGGGGTGAAATGCGGGACGCCGCGGCAGATTGCCTCACATATTTTTCAACAACCCTGCGGATCCCACGGATGCTGAGCCGGCTGCCGTATCGGTTCAGGAACAGCGGCGTCTTGTGCCCGGCATGAAAGGTCCCGTCACCCGGCACATCCTTGCCTTTCAGGTATCGCTCGACCGCCTGGACGGCATGCGATCCGAGAGTGACAATCCGTTCCTTGCGCCCCTTGCCCATCACTTTCATCAGGCCGATGGAGAGATCCATGTCTTCTTCATTCAATCCGGCCAGCTCGCTGATCCGGACTCCGGAGGAATAGAATGCCTCAAGAATCGCCTTGTCCCGGAGGCCGGATCCGGTCTTCTCATCCGGCGCCTCCATCAACCGGAAGGCGTCGTCCACGGAGAGAAACCTGGGGTGCTTCTTTTCCGCCTTGGGCGTGGCCACGGCCTTGGCCGGGTTGACTTGCACAACCCTCTCACGGTGAAGAAACTTAAAAAAACTCCTGAGGCTCGCCACCTTCCGCCCCATGGAGGACTTATGATACTTTTTCTGATGAAGATAAGAGAGAAAATGCCTGATGACCCGATGATCGATTCGGCTCAAATCCTCCAGGCAGGATCGGTATGCCCCGAGAAATGCCTTGAACTGGATCAGATCGCTTAAGTAATTCTTGACCGTATGCTCCGAGGCATTCTTTTCATGTTTGAGGTAGGATTCAAATTCCGAGAGGCGCCTGTCAAAGGCCGCAGTCCCGGTCTGCTGATCCGGCATGTCTTTCATAGCGTCACCTGTTTCCGATACTCCTCCCATTGAGCCAGTGCCCGGCCATACATCTTCTCCCTCCGCTCACGCCTGGAACGAATCTTTTCGGGAAGTGATGGGAACAGGCTCCAATTGACATTGGAGGGTTGAAATTCCTTATAGGCCTCGTTGGTCACATGCTCCACAAGGGCGCCATGGGCCGTGGCCGGCGGAGGCGGCGACAGGGGTTCCCCCTGGATCATACGGGCTGCAAGAACTCCGGCCAGCCAGCCCATGGCCGTGGATTCCACGTATCCTTCCACACCCGTGATCTGCCCGGCCAGGAAGAGATCTTCCCTCTGCCGGAACTGAAGGGTCTTTTTCAATATTCTCGGCCCGTCCACAAAGGTGTTCCTGTGCACACTACCATACCGCATAAACTCGACTTTTTCCAGCCCTGGAATCAGCCGGAAGACCCTGTCCTGCGACGGATAGGTGAGCTTGGTCTGGAACCCGACCATGTTGTACGCCGCCCCTTCCCGGTTTTCCTTTCTGAGCTGAACCACGGCATAGGGCTGCCGGTCGGTTCTCGGATCGATCAGGCCCACCGGTTTCATAGGGCCGAACAAGAGGGTCTCCCTGCCGCGCTCCGCCATAACCTCGATGGGCATGCACCCTTCAAAATACCTGGGCTCCTCAAAGGGTTCCGCCGGAACCTTCTCCCCGGCCGTCAGGGCTTCATAGAACCGGTCGTACTCCTCCCTTTCCATGGGACAGTTGAGGTAGTCAGCCCCCCCTTTGTCGTAACGGGAAGCCGCAAAGACCAAAGAGCGGTCGATGGATTCCGCATCCAGAATCGGGGCGATGGCATCATAAAAGTGGAGATGCGAGGATCCTGTGAACCGCGTAATGGAATCGGCCATCCGGTCGGAAGTCAATGGGCCTGTGGCCAGGATCACGACTCCCCTTTCCGGGATCTCCGTGATTTCTGACCGCATGACGCGGATACGGGGATGATGCATCATCACTTGAGTAATCTCCTCGGAAAACCGCTCCCGGTCCACGGCAAGGGCCGATCCGGCCGGAACCCGATGGGCATCAGCCGCCCGGATGATCAAAGAACCGGCACGCCGCATCTCTTCTTTGAGCAGACCGACGGCATTGGCGGGGTCCTCGGAACGAAACGAATTGCTGCAGACCAGCTCGGCCAGCCGGTCGGTTTTATGGGCGGGGGTATACCGGGTAGGACGCATTTCGTAGAGCAGGACATGAATCCCCCTTTCAGCAGCCTGGAAAGCGGCCTCGCTGCCGGCCAGCCCCCCTCCGATAACGGTCAGTTCCTGGTTTGCATTATTCATGTGTTATTGTAAGCATATTTTGGCACAAGCGCCAATGTATGCTTCCAAATCGACTGAAACGCCGCTCCATTCCTGATGAATGATGTTGGTGAGAATAGCATATTCGTCTTCCTTGGTTATTTCGTGGTCTTTCCAGTAATCGGTAAGTTTATTACGGGTTTCCTGACCCATCATCCGCTGTTGGATCCACTTTTCGCTTCTGCCGTGCTCACGCCAGTATTTACGGGCGCGATCGAGTGAGCGCGCGGGATCGCTCATATCCTGCAATCGTTCGTATCCCACCTTGGCCAACCATAATTTTATCTGTCTGCTCATTGTAGTGACGGCGGATTTTATAGTTTTCAAAAATGGCTAATGATTTTTCTTGCATACTTATTCTCCTTCCTCGCCGTTGTCCAGTTCCTTGCCCATGCGGTATTTGATTTGGTGTCTGACCCCATTCGTTGGGGAATGCTTCAGCCACTTCAGGTCTAAGGACAACGATATTCGATGACTTACGCAAGCGGCTCGCGTACTTCCCTCGCATGAAGCCTCCCGGGAAGTCTGACAATTTATACTCTGCCCGTAGTAAAGGGGGACAGCGACCGTTATTTAAATGGCCCCTATTTGTTCCTTCCTGTTTGTTCCCCGCCATCGGTTTTATTCCTTTTCCCTCACGATCTCTTGCAACGCAGCGATCAGTGGAGGCAGGTCGTCCGTCACCGTGTCCCACAGCAAATCAAAGTCTATTACATCATACCCGTGAACAAGCCGATTACGCATTCCGATGATCTGCGGCCAAGGAATTTTCGGATTCGCCAATCGTGTCTCCTCAGAGACGCGATTGGCTGCCTCGCCCACAATCTCCACCAGACGCGTCAGCGCCAGCTGCATTACACGATTGCGTCCCAATTCTTCCCGGCTCGAATTGCCCAACAGCTCGACCGCTTCTCGGGCGTGATTGAGCATATCTTTCAGACTGAGCGAGTCGTCACCCTTGCTCATACTGCACCTCCGCCAGGCCCAACACCTCATCACGGAAATGCGGGTTGAGGCCCTTGGCCGTGTGCATTTCCGCCTTGTGGCCCAGCAGTTGACTCAATTCGATTTCCATACCCGCCAACGCAATCAACCCCACTCGCGCGCCCGGCTCGAATTCCACCAGCACGTCCACATCGCTTTCGGGCGTGAAATCATCGCGCAGAACCGACCCGAACACGGCCAAACGGCGGATTTGGTTGCGACGGCAAAACTCTTGGATTTCCGCTTTCGGAATATCAATTTTTATGCTCATTACCACACCTCCACCGGCGCGAGCAAGCCGGAGTGATTGGGAACTAAAGGGGACGGTTCTCTTTATTCTTCCTCCAACCCCTTTGTCTCCCCCGCACCCGCTACAGTTTTCTATTGGTTCTTCTCCTCTACGAGCCATCGGCCATTTAGTGGGTAAAAAGGCCCCTTTTGTTTTCACCCACTATTTTGGAGAAGACCCATCTTTGAGAGCTGCATCTTCAATCTCACGGGCGTATTCACAACTTTTGTTCGGGCAGCCGATATCCTTATGGTATGTCTCCCCCTCCTTGCGGAAACGTTCGATGAGATAAGGGCTGCCGCAGGCAGGGCACGGTTCGTTCAAGGGCCTCTGCTTGCTGTTAAACCGGCACTTGGGATAGTGGCTGCAGCCGTAAAAGGTCCTTCCCTTGAATATCTTCTGAACGACGAAGCCGCCGCACCCCTCCACGGGGCACGGCACACCGATGCTGAGCGGCTTGATATTCTTGCATTTCGGATAGGCGCTGCATCCGAGGAACTTGCCGTATCGCCCATGTTTGACGGCCATGGGCTTTCCGCACTTATCACAGATCTCATCGGTCTTCTCTTCAGGAGCGGTCTTAATCCTGCCGTTTTCATCCTGAACAAGCCTGCGCGTGGTTTTGCATTCCGGATACCGGGTGCACGCCAGGAACCTTCCGTATTTTCCCTGCTTCACCACCATCTCCGCCTGACACTCCGGACATTTCTCATCGGCCTTTTCCACTTTCATAATCTGGATTCGGCCCTCTTCGTCCCTCAGAAAATCCTTGGTGTTCTTGCATTCCGGAAAGGCGGAACAGGCGATAAACTCGCCGTTGTAGCCCCACTTGATGACCATCTTCTTCCCGCACTTTTCACAGATGATGTCGGTATCCTCGAGCTCCTTCTTGATATCCCGCATGGTCACGCGGGCCTTTTCCAAATCCCCGACGAACTTGTCATAAAAGGTTTTCAGGATCACCTTCCAGTTCGACATCCCTTCCTCGATCCGGTCCAGCTCCCCCTCCATGTTCGATGTAAACTCCACATTCAGGATATCCGGAAAGCTTTCAACCAGCAGGCGGTTCACCAACACCCCCAAGGGGGTCGGGTGAAAACGTTTTTCCCGTATTTCCGTATATTCCCGATCCTGGATGGTGGAAAGGATCGCCGCATAGGTGCTGGGACGCCCGATCCCCTTCTCTTCCAGCTCTTTGACCAGGGTGGCCTCGCTATAACGGGGAGGCGGCTCCGTGAAGTGCTGCCTCGGAACAATCTGACGGACATGAAGAAGTTCCCCTTCGTGGAGAGGAGGCAGGACACTCTCCCCTTCCACAGGACCGGTTTCTCCTTCGGCCTCCTCCATATAGAGCGTCATGAACCCTTTAAACCGGATGGCGCTCCCCGTGGCACGGAAGGTAAACTCCTTGACATGGATATCCACGGATACGGTATCCAGGATGGCAGGGTTCATCTGGCTGGCCACAAACCGGTTCCAGATCATCTGATACAAGCGAAAAGGGTCATGGTCCAAGTAGGCTCGGATGGATTCGGGGTCCCGCAGCGAGGAGGTGGGGCGTATGGCCTCATGGGCGTCTTGCGCGCCCTTGCCCTTGGCATACTGCCTGGGACTGTTCGGAAGATATTCTTTTCCAAACCGATCCTGGATCAGCCCCCTCACCTCATTCAGGGCATCCACGGCCACTCTCGTGGAATCGGTCCGCATATAGGTAATCAGCCCGACGTTTCCTTCGTTCCCTACGGGAAGCCCCTCATAGAGTTTTTGTGCGATCATCATGGTCTTTTTGGCTGAGAACCCGAGCTTCCTTGAGGCATCCATCTGGAGTTTGCTCGTGGTATAGGGGGCCACGGGGTTTTTCTTTTTCTGTTTCTTTTCAATGCTGCTTACCCGGAAATCCTGACCCTGGATCTTCTCAATGATGCCTTGGGCCTGCTCCCCATTGGATACCTCCGCTTTGCCTCCGGATATCTTTTGCAGTTTGGCCTCAAAGACCGGCGGCTCCTTGGCCTTAAGCTCCGCCGTAATCGACCAGTATTCCTCGGGCTTAAAAGCCTGGATCTCAACCTCACGCTCACAGACGAGGCGGACGGCCACGGACTGGACCCGGCCCGCAGAAAGACCCCGCCTGACCTTTTCCCAGAGGAGCGGAGAGATTTTATAACCCACAATCCTGTCGAGAATGCGCCGGGCCTGCTGCGCATCGACTCGGTTCTGGTCGATCCGTCCCGGATGCTGAAAGGCCTGGGTGATCGCCTTCTGAGTAATTTCATTAAAAACCACCCGGTAGATCTCCTTGGTCTTGTTTTCCAGGATCTGGGCCAGGTGCCAGGCAATGGCCTCGCCTTCTCGGTCGAAGTCGGGCGCCAGATAGACTGCATCGGCATGCAGGGCTGCGCTCTTGATCTCAGCAAGAACCTTACCTTTGCCTCGGATGGTGACATACTTGGGTTCAAAATTCCGCTCCAGGTCCACTCCGAGTTCCTTTTTTGGAAGGTCCCGTACGTGCCCTACCGATGCCAATACCTTAAAGTTCTTCCCGAGAAACTTGTGAATGGTCTTGGCCTTGGAAGGTGATTCCACGATCACCAGTGATTTTCCCATTCTTCCTCCATTACGTTACGGTCTGATAAAAAGCTTGCCCGGAAGCTGTCTGACCAATCCCTGCATCTCCATTTTCATCAGCAGTGAGGAAATCGCCGCCGGCGCTATGCTGGTCTCCCGGGTCAGCTCGTCGATATGCACGGGCTCCTTGTGGATCAGCTTCAGGATCAGGCGCTCTTCCCGGTCCCGGCCCGCCGAATGCTCTTCAATCTTCGTTTCATGCAGCTTGAGGTACTTTTGGACCTCATCCGGAAACTCCTCGATAATATCCTCGACTCTTTCGACCAGCTTGGCCCCCTTCTTAATGAGAGCGTTGACTCCGGAACTGAGCGGTGAGCGGATGTTCCCCGGAACGGCAAAGACATCTCTTCCCTGCTCCAGGGCAAATTTTGCCGTAATCAGGGAACCGCTTTTTTTCGCGGCCTCAACCACCAGGGTCCCCATGGAGATCCCGCTGATAAGCCGGTTTCTCCGGGGAAAGTTCATGGGAAGAGGGGGAGATCCCAGAGGGAATTCACTCATCAGCGCCCCATGCTCCGCAATCCGATTCCTGAGTTCCCTGTTGTATCTCGGATAGGGATGGTCCAGACCGCACCCCAGAAGAGCGATGGTCCGTCCTCCGGCCATGAGGGCCCCCTGATGCGCCCAGGTGTCGATCCCTATGGCGAGCCCGCTGACAATGGTGATCCCCATGCCGGCCAGTTTGCCTGAGATCATTTCCGCATTCAAACGCCCTTGTGTGGAGGCTGCCCTGGAGCCCACGATAGAAAAGGAAAGCCTGTCCTCCTTCCTGAACGTTCCGAGCAGATAAAGGACCGGCGGAGAATCAGTAATCTGCAGGAGAGACGGGGGGTATCCCGGATCGCCATGGATCAGGATCTTCCCTCCGATCTCCCGAATCCGCTGCTCCTCCTCGTCTGCAAAGCGCGCCGGATCCTGTTCATGGAGCAGACGGCCGGCCATCTCCCGGGTGAGGCCCATGCCCATCATCTTCTCCTCGGTCATGGAGAAGATCCGGCCTGGATCCGAAACCATCCGTATCACCTTCCAAAAAAGTCTCGGCGTCATCCCCTTGGCGGCGTTTAATGCTAAAAAAGCCGAACGTTTATCCATATTCCCAACCCGATAAATCCGAACCTATTTGCCGTAAAGACACGAAGGCACGAAATTTCTCAGTGACTGAAATATCATGAAAGGATTGATCTCTTGATCAAATTTTCATATACTATGATAATTCAAACGGATTGGAAGAGCAAACAAAAAAATGCAACCTTTACCGGAGAGGAAGTGACATGGAACTCTATGAGGCGATACAGAAGAGACGGAGCATCCGAAAATTCAAAGATAAAAAAATCCCTCAAGAGGTCTTGGAGCGCGTACTCAACGCAGCCCGGCTGGCTCCTTCGGCCGTGAACCTTCAGCCGTGGAAATTCATGGTGATACGCGACCCAGGGACACAGAAAGCCCTGGTAGAATGCACTCGGGGAGCGAAACATCTCCACCTGGGCATGGGAGACGCGAGCATTGTGGCCTGCGGCAATGAAGAGGAATGCTATCAGCGTCAAGGCGATTACATGAAGACCTTTGCAATCGATGTCTCCATTGCCCTCGATCATATGATGCTGGCCGCAGCCTCCGAAGGGCTGGGCACCTGTTGGATAGGCGCCTTCAACGAGAAGAAGGTCAAAGCGCTCCTCAATATCCCGGACCCATGGCGGGTCGTGGGGATGACGCCCATTGGATATCCGAATGAAACGCCGGAGTTTAACGGCAGAAAATCCCTGAATGAGATCGTCTGCTATGAAAGATGGGAACCATGAACTCCGTTTAAATGACTGGTTCTTCTCCCGTTTATTGGGTAAAAAGGGTTCGAGGATTCCAGGGTTACGCTTCGCGTGCCCCGCTTTTCTCTATCTTTGCCGTCTGCGACGGCTACTACACTGAGGTATCTTGGGGTCAAGGGGTCAAGTGTTTGTTTTCCAGT
>MNYV01000097.1 GCA_001873285.1 Nitrospirae bacterium CG2_30_53_67 | reverse complement strand
CGCCTGATCACAGTGGTCACTTTCTTCACATTATCCCCCTTGGTGGCCCTGTTCGTAAATATGGTGACGTACCGAGAGGGTCGCAGGGCGGTCTCATCCCCGCGCGCGACTGAGGCGTACCCCTCTGGTACACCGCAAGGAGCGGAACGGAGAGAAGGCCGCCCTGCGGCACTCGAATGCCACCGTATTTACGAATAGGGCCGCTTAGTCAGGTCAGGGCCAGAAAACCATCGGCCTTTGCAACCATCACGGCCAGATCATAGTAGCTGCCGAAGTGGATTCCGGTTTTTTTATCGAGACCTCTTTCCATGGCATCATAGGCACACAGGGCCACTTCCGCCCCTTTCGCAATGAGATTCGAAAAATTATGATGAAGAATATGATAAACGCCGTCGCTCATCAGGAAGATTTCCACCTGATGCCCCATGGCAACCGCCGCTTCGGTGATCTTGAAGAGCGTGCGGGTATTCTCGCTTTCCGGGCTGCTGGCCACCAGGATACAGATCCTGGACCTGTCTTGTTTTTTCTCGCTCATTTGCCGCCTGAACCGTCTTCAAAAATTTCCCGTATCTCTTCTTCTCTCAACCGCCGTCCATCCGCATCCAGGGCCCAGGAACGGCATTCCGGCATTCCATTTTCCCTGAGAGAGACGATCAGATAGCTGTATCCCTGCCATGCCCGGGCATGGTCCCTCTCCGACGGAATTGAGGGGCACCCGGGATGGGAGTGATAAAACCCGATGATTTCCAGGCCCCGGCTTCGGGCGGCCCGGTCTGCGCTTAGGAATTCCCGCCCATGGATCAGATAGGAATCCCGCCCGTGGATTTCTGCGTTCTCGGTCCTCCGGACTTCCTCCGCTCTTTTCACTCCTTCCGCTCCCTGTACCCGCCCGATGAGGATCCCGCAGCATTCATCAGGATGACGCTCTCCTGCATGCATGAGGATCTTCTCGATCAGACGGTGAGGAATCTCAATCATGGAAGGGAGACCGAAAACTCGGGAAGGCTCTGCCCTATATCCTGTCCCAGCGGGGGAAATCATTAAAAGTTCACCCGGCAGAATTCCTCATAATCCATTAACGACCGGATGGTCGGATGGTCACCGCACACCGGGCAGTCCGGGTCTCTCTTGACCTTCATGTTTTTAAACTCCATCTCCAGGGCCTCATAGATCAGAAGACGCCCCTTGAGCACGCTGCCGACACCGAGAATCAGCTTCAAAACCTCCGTGGCCTGGACCAGACCGATCAGCCCGGGGAGAACGCCGAGGACACCAGCCTCCTGACAGGAGGCCACCATGCCCGGCGGAGGAGGCTCGCGGAACAGGCAGCGGTAACAAGGCCCTTCACCCGGAACAATGGTCATGGCCTGGCCGTGAAACCGAAAAACCGCCCCGTGGGAAAGGGGCTTTCGTGTCAGCACACAGGCATCATTGACCAGATACCGGGTCGGGAAATTGTCGCTCCCATCCACGACGATATCGTAATCCGCCATGATGTCGAGTATATTCTCCGAGGCGGCCCGTTCCTGGTAGGTCAGGACCTCGATGCATGGATTCAGGGCAAGGAGCGTCTCCTGGGCTGAAACAGCCTTGTTCTTTCCCAGGTCTTCGGTGCTGTGAACGATCTGCCGCTGCAGATTACTGAGTTCCACCTGATCCCCGTCCATGATCCCGATCTTTCCCACGCCCGCCGCAGCGAGATAATATCCCACCGGGGCGCCCAGCCCCCCGGCGCCGATCAGGAGGACCCTCGCTCCATTGATTTTTTTCTGCCCTTTCCCGCCTACCTCAGGAAGGAGGATATGCCGGCTGTAGCGCCTGATTTCCTCCTCGTTGAAATCGAACATCTCAGACCCTTTCGCAAAACCCTTTTTTATGCCTTCTCCGCAACGCGTATACCCATGCTTTTCATATACTCAATGGATTTTTGTATCTCTTGGTCATCCCCTTCCAGGCCGAGGTCGATCCACCCCTCTTTCTCACCCACAGACGCAAGGAAGATGCTGGTCACGACCCTGAACTCATGCCCGATCCGGTAGATGACCGGCTCCTGAATAAGTTCTTCGGGAAAGGTCAGGTGGACGGTCTTTTTAGACATGTTGCAATTCCTCATATAAAAACAGGTTCTTCTCCCGTTTAGTAGATAAAAAAGGGTTCAAGGATTCCAGGGTTCAAGAGGTCAAGTGAAATACTGAAACGCAAACAAAATCTCCAGAGAAAAACACTGGAACCCTTGCCCCCAAGACGTCTTAGTCTAGTAGCCGTCACAGACGGTCCCGGCCCGGCAAAAATAAATTCAAGGAGATGCCGGGATCTAACGACAAAAATATAGAAAAGCGGTGCACGCGAAGCGTAACCATAGGACCCTCGGCTCCTTATGTTTTTACTACTTCACTTGACCCCTCGAATCCTTGACCCCTTGACCCCTGATGTTTTTATTAAAATTTACTCCACCACATCCATAACCACCGGTTCAACCTTGACCCCTTCGGCCTCTAAAAAATTCAGGGCCGCTTTGATCTCCGACGGCTCCCCTTCGAACTCCAGGCCGACCAGCCCGAGATCTTCGGTCACACTGGCACACCGGATATTGGTCACCACCTCGAATTGATGACCCACTTGGTATATCAGAGACTTCTGTATCAAATGCCTTGGGAAGGTCAAATAGACCTTTCTTCTCATCTTAACCTCCAGCAATGGCCGGAACAATGGAAAGCCCGTCCCCGTCACGAACCTCGGTCGAAAGATTCTTCAGAAAACGGACGTCCTCATCATTCAGGTAAAGGTTGACAAAACGTCTCAGGTTCCCCTGTTCATCACAGATCCTCTCCTTGATCCCCGGATAGGCCTTCTCCAGATTTTCTACGAGTTCCTGGACGGTCTTTCCTTCAATGGGAACCTCTGCCTGGCCATGGGTCAATGACCTCAATGGCGTCGGAATCCTCACATTCACCTTCATCCTTTCCTCCTCAACAAGTCGTGTTGTTTTGTTTCTTTTACCATACCTTCGCTTCTTTTTCCAGTAAAAGGGCCTCGAAGGACGACAATTTCGAATCAATCACCTGATGCGCCTTGACCTTCCCGATCAAGGCCTCCTGGGTCTTGAGCCCGTTTCCCGTGATGGAGATCACGATGGACTCATCTTTCGGGATCCGTCCCTGCTCAATCAGCTTCTTGGCCACGCCCACGGTCACCCCGCCGGCCGTTTCCGTGAAAACCCCCTCGGTTTCAGCCAGCAGTTTGATCCCTTGGACGATCTCCTCATCTGTGACCTCCTCAGCCCATCCCCCCGACTCTTTGATGGCATGGATGGCGTAGAAACCATCCGCCGGATTCCCGATGGCCAGGGATTTTGCAATGGTGTGCGGCTTCACGGGCTTGAAAAGATCGGTCCCGTTCTTGACCGCCGTCACAATCGGAGAGCATCCGGCGGCCTGGGCGCCATAAAACCGGGTGCCGCATGATTCAGGTTCAACCAAGCCGATCTCCTTAAACTCTTTGAAGGACTTACGGATCTTGGTGATCAAGGACCCGCCGGCCATGGGAACCACAATGTGTTTCGGGACCCGCCACCCCATCTGCTCCATGATCTCGTACCCGAAGGTCTTGGACCCTTCGGCGTAGAAGGGTCTGATGTTGATGTTCACAAAGGCCCAGCGGTACCGGTCCGCAATCTCCGTGCACAAACGGTTGACGTCATCATAACTCCCCAGCACACCGACCAGATGGGTGCCGAAGACCTGGGTGCCGATGATCTTCCCCTGCTCCAGATCCGAGGGGATGAAGATATAGCTGTTCAGGCCGGCAGAAGCGGCGGAGGCGGCCACGGCATTGGCCAG
Organism: Nitrospirae bacterium CG2_30_53_67; assembly: GCA_001873285.1. NCBI lineage: Bacteria > Pseudomonadati > Nitrospirota > Nitrospirae bacterium CG2_30_53_67. Next base: position 2,888 of record MNYV01000097.1, on the reverse strand, counting down.
GTTCCCGGTGGATGCGCAGGCCACGGTATCGAAGCCGAATTCCCTGGCCTTGGAAACCGCAACCGCAACCACACGATCCTTGAAGGAAAGGGTGGGATGGTTTACGGCATCATTTTTCAGGTAAAGTTCCGAAACCCCCAAGGCACGGCCCAGATTGTGCGCCCGAACCAGGGGGGTGAAACCCACATCAAAACCTACCGTAGGCGCGTTGTCCAGCGGCATGAGTTCGGCATAGCGCCACATATTCGGGGGGCGGGAGGCAATCACCTCACGTGAGAGGACCTTCCGGATCTCATCGTACTGGTAGGTCACCTCCAGCGGGCCGAAACAGAATTCACAGATATTCGCCGGTCCCTTGGGATATTCCCTTCCGCATTCCCTGCACTTCAGACCTTTTACATATCCCATAATCTTTCCCTTCTTTTAATTTATTTATTACTCTATGCATAGGCATACAAATTATATATGATACATCACGGCGTGAACTCTATCGAGTTCCCGCTGGCGCTCCGCAATCTCCTTCAGAGTCATCGCACTTAATATCTCCACAATCTTTCCGCTCACCTCGGCCCAGCATTCACGGGCGGCACATGCATCCGATCGGGGACATGAACCGGGGTCTTCAACACATTCCGCCATGGCGATAGGACCTTCCAATGTCCGGACCACGTCGTACAGCGTGATCTCCGAAGAAGGCTTGGTCAGATGATATCCGCCATGAGGCCCTCGTGTGCTTTTCACCAGTCCCGCTGTTTTCAGGGAGCGGATCAACTGTTCCAGATATTTTGTGGAGATCCCCTGCCTTTCCGATACCTCTCTTAAAAGAATCGGACCGTTGCCGAAATGGATGGCAAGATCCATCATGAACCTTACTCCGTATCTCCCTCTGGTAGAAAGCCTCATAAAATACCTTCAGGAATTGTTTTCTTATAATTCCTATCTGTTAAGTAGGAATTACTTTAACCGAGTCAGCAACTAATGTCAAGTCTTTTTTAACACCCTGCTATTAAAAGATTGGTTTAACCGGAAGGTTTGGGATAAGTACGACCTAATCCTATGATAAATAACGTTTTTACTGGCAGGATAAAGGGAACAGATTTATTTTCTTGCGGAGGGGAAATGGGAGTTCATCCGCACCGCGCGGCGCAAAGGGGGCAAGAAAATAAATCTGTCCCCTTTAGTAATTTCAAAAGCGCCGTGTGGTTTGATTTCACTTGTTGTGCTTTTGAAATTGAGTGAAAAATAACCTTTTGCTTTCTTGCCTGTCAATACAAGAACCCGAACAGCCAGAGAGGGATCCTGTTTCCTACGCCGATTTCGATATTGTCCACTGCCAGGAATGCATTCTTGACTTCTCTGATCTGTGCGGTGCCCTTGTTATTTCCGCCGATCTCGAATGCATATTTCCCATCCAGGAAAAAATCCCCCTGTTCATGAGCCGTGACCTTGTGCAGGGTATGGGTCATGTTGATGAAGAACGTTTCCCGTATATTCCCTTTCTCGGCAGGCGCATGGCCGGCAATGGCATGACTCAGGTTCGGATTGTTCAGGTAGATCTTTTCCGGCTTCTCAAGCTCCCGGAGCCCCCTGCCGCTTTTGGAAACGGTGAGAATGATCCCCGCATCTTCCAGGTATTTCAGATAGGTTTTGAGCGTTCGTTCGTCTCCCACGTCGAGCTGAGAATCTCGTCGAGCTTGAAGCTCCGGAGGGCGACGTCCTGCGTCACCTCGATGAATTCCCGAAACGACATGCCGTTCATTCGATACATGACGGCCCTCCTGCTGAGATCATGGCTTCCCCGATGGATCTCAAGGGCCGAGCTTCCGGAGGCGATGATCCTGAGCTTGGGGAATGTATCGTTGATGCTTTTGAGTTCAGCGGCCCAGTTGGGGTACTTGTGGATTTCGTCGAGGCAGATCCGTTCACCGCCCAGATGCTGGAATTCTTCCGCGATTTCGTAGAGACTGCGGTCACCGAGCAGGAAATGGTCTGCCTGAATGTAGAGGGCCTTGTCGGTGATAGGAATACGATCCTACCATATCAGAGAATAAATAGGAATGCAATACTATTTACGGACAGGCGGACTTTTGTATGGAAATATTCTATCTTATTATGATTTCCTTGAGAGATCTTTTGGGCACATGATGGATCCCGTTCTCATCCCGCCAGTATTTGATGTTCCCATCCGGCCCCACGGTTTCGATCACCACAGTCTCTTTGGGTCTGCCCAGGGCGATGGCCAGAAGAATCTTGTACCTGTCCGGAATCTTCAGCGCCTTGCGCAGTTTTTCCCGTTGGATGGAACCGATGATACACCCCCCCAGCCCTTTTTCCACGGCCCCCAGGAGGATGCTCTGGGCCGCGATCCCGTGATCGCAACCGAAGTTCTTGGCAATCTCTGTGTCGCCCAGGACCAGAATATAGGCCGAAGGCCGCTCCCCCGGCTTGGGCCCGGGCCAGTCTCTGAGATATCCGGCCCAAGCCAGGTGAGGAAAGATCAGATCATTCTTTTTTTTATCCGAGGAGAGGAGATATTTCAAGGGCTGGAGATTGGCCGCGGCAGCCGAGTGCCTCGCCAGATCGACAAGATCCTTCAAGGTCCGAAGACTAATCTTCTCTTTTTCATAAAACCGGCGGTAACTCCTGTTTTTAATAACCAGATCTCTCAGCATGGGTGATCTCCTCCTGACCGCGTCATCCCTGACGCCTCATGGTTTATGTTGCTTCTTCTTCGGGCATTCCGATTTAACCGCTCTGACAGGATGCCTCGACACCTGGAATTTTAGGTTCTTCTCCCATTTAGTGGGTAAAAAGGGTTCAAGGGTCAAAGGGATCAAGGATTCAAGTGAAATACTGAAATGCAAGCAAAATCTCCAGAGAAAAACACT
>MNYV01000096.1 GCA_001873285.1 Nitrospirae bacterium CG2_30_53_67 | reverse complement strand
TGTATCAAGAATTCCGTTTTTGTCCATATCCCCGTAAGGGACACTATCCGAGAAGTTATTGCTCAATGTAGTAAAGAGGTTCCCTATTCCTGAAACACCCACCTCCTTGGCCTCTTCAAGGAGGTCCGTGCCGATATTGTTGGCAATGGTCATGTCGCGGCTGAAGGAATTGGCATGGATCATCTGTGTCTGAAAGCCTGCCAGCCCAAGCAGGCCGATGGAGAGCACCACCAGGGTGATGAGAAGTTCGACCAATGTAAATCCGTGTGCCTGGGATGAATTTGTCCTACTACTTTTTCTCAATCCGTATCCCCCCGGCGTCGTTAGTCACAATATCATATCCTTTGACCGAAACATCATCATGCATCACTGAGACTGTTTGAGTGTTTGCCGTCCCTTTATTAGTAAACGTCATATCAATAGTTGACCCATTCTGCATGATTTTTGTGCCGAAAAAATCAGAATTGGACGACAGATCCAGTACGGCCGTGCCATTAGGGTACTTGCCATGAGGGTAGGTGCCATCAGGGTAGGGAATCTCCAGCTTGCCTCTTTCAGAATAGATCCCTTTCGAGTCATTTCCCCCGGCTGGGGTAAAATCGGCAGTAATGCTCGTATTCTCCTTGATAGCCGTGAGCCTTGCCTGCTGAAGCATGGTATAGATCTCTCTGGCCACGGCCTTGGTCCTCATTTCCTGTGTGTATCCATCAAGCGACGGTCCGGCAAAGGCCATGACAAGCGCAATCATGCAAACAACCATGATCAGTTCGATGATTGTGAAACCTGCCTGATTAGAAGGTCTTATCATCATAGTGTAATAAATCTATTTATGATATTCGATTCGTATTGTATAAATCGTCAAATAATATAAATTATTATTTGACACCAGGTGATGATTTTATTGTTAAATACGGCTGGAATATACCAGAAAAATTTCAGGATGGCAAGTTAAAAAAAAATCAAAAAAAGGATGGCCTGGACCTGGTTGGATATTTTATGCGTTTATTAACCACCTTGTTAAGCAGTCATTATAGAAAAAAGCCCTTGACGAATTGTATATTATAGTCATATACTACCATCATGACATCCTTTGTGACATCCTTTGATATTTTGACAAAATGCACTGGATTTGAATGGGACAGTCATAACGCAGATAAGATTTGGCTTAAGCATCACGTTTCTCTGTCAAACTGCGAACAGATATTTTTCAATCTCCCGTTGATTGTTGCTGACGATGTTAAACATTCAGAGCAGGAAAACCGTTTCTTTGCCCTTGGTCAAACTGATGCGGAAAGATTTTTATTTGTGGTTTTCACGGTTCGAAATAATAAAATCCGGGTAATATCAGCAAGGGATATGAATCGAAAAGAAAGGAGAGTGCATCAAGCTCATGAAGAAGAAAATACCTAAGTTTAAAAATGAAGATGTGGAAAGAGCGTTTTGGGCAACTCATGACTCAACCGAGTTTATTGATTGGAAAAAGGCAAAGAGAACTTTGCTGCCAAATTTGAAACCGTCGGTCAAGACAATCTCTCTTCGCCTTCCCGAAGCAATGCTTGAAGAACTAAAGCTGCTGGCAAATAAAAAAGATGTACCTTATCAATCGCTGGTAAAGATTTTTTTGGCGGAACGCATTGAAGAAGAACTTGATGCATACTCTAAGGCATAACAATTTACTCGTGCGGATGGCAAATAGCCACCGCACAGTTCAGCGTTATCACATATTTTTTTCTACAGGTTTTTCTTCCATGATGTTGATGTTCATCTCATATTCGGATCTGCCGCCTTGCCCGTCATCCACCAGGACCGACACCTTGGTCGAACCGTTGAACTCTTTCGGAACGTCCCATAGGATCAGTCCTGAGGTCGGTGATATCCACATGGACTCAGGGGCTGATTTCAGGGAATAGGTCAAGGAATCTTTATCCGGATCACTCGCTTTGACCTGGTACGTATAGGTCTTTCCATCAAATTCAAAATTATTATCCTCAACAATCATGGGCGGCATGTTCACAATCTCCCGGTCCAGGACCACAGAAGGCCCATTTTCTTTGCCGTCAAAGGGTGTAATCTTCACGGAAATCTTATCACCTCTCCGAACGGGAACGTCCAGAGCGCTCCCCTCGCCTGCCGACTCCCCGTTGACCCTCCATTCATAGAGCAGGGTCACCGGGTCTCCATCCGCATCGGCGCCGGCCGCCTCAATCCTTAGTGCATCGCCCGGATGAAAGACCTCGGGCATAAAATAAACACTCTTGATTTTTGGAGGTGTATTTTTTGTCTGATCCGCATTCGTATCGGCTTCTCTGCCATGGTCAGTTAAATCAGTCGTTGAGTCTTCCTTTTTCTTTGCAACGTCATCTTTTCCAACACCCAGGCGTTCCTGATGGTTCAGTTTAAAAGACCTCTCCGATGAGCACGAAAACAAAAAAGTCAGAATCATAAAAAGATAGAGTATTTTTGACAAGGTTATCTCCTTTGTTGACTAATATTTATAAAGCATGGATATCCTGCACTTCTCAGCAGTACCTGTCTGCGCTTGAGCAATAACTTCGATGGTGTAAATTAAAGGGACCGGCACAGTTTGGATTTCATTAATGGAGTTGACCACGCCGGTACTCTGCTCCACATTGGGATCGCTGCCTGTATTCCCTTGCACCGTATCCACAATTTTTGAGTAGATGCTGTAGGTCGGACTGCTTCCAAGATCAAAGGACATATCATAGGTTGCGCTGTCGGCCGGATCAATGATCAGGGAATCGTTACAGGTTGCACTCCAATCACTCGTGCCGTTTTTAAGTTTAGCGTCCAGACAGGACATAGGAGTTCCGTACTGGTCCAGGAGCCCGCTCATGAGCGTATCTGCAGGAAGGGAGAAGGAAGCAAGGGATGCCGATACGTTGGGAGCGTCCTGAGCATCAACCATCTGGCGCGCAACTTGAGCCCCTGCCTCCGCGGCCTCGCAGGCGGAAGCAAACCTTTTGTGACCGCCTGAAATCTGTGCGCTCGAGGTCACCATCAGCATAAGCGCCGACATAAAGGCAAGAGAAATCGCAGCCAGGATCAGAACCATCACCAGAACGATCCCCTGTTCTGAATGCACGGTTGTGCCCCGCCGTATGACGGTAATTCTCAATTTTAGGAGTCCTCTTTTAAGACTTTTTTCTTTCATGATCACCTCAAGGATTTTATGATTATTTCGTCAGATAGTCTTTTCTGACCACAAGGGTGTAAACCCTCCATCGGTAATTAACTCCATTCGTAATGGTCGTTAAGTCAAAGTCCCTCCCCAATCCGAACTCTCCAACGGTGATGGAACTGTTCGACATGGTGTATTTCATGTCCAACGCCCCTTCGTGGGCGAGGACATAGAGTCTGACTTCCTTCAACTGATCTCGGATGAGTTGAGCGGTCAACGCGGAGATGTCGTTCATGTATAAATCTACAACGCCATCATTGGTGCCATCGCTATCCAAACCATAGACCACCTGCATATCGGCGGCGCAGTCGATCAGGGGCAGCTCATTTAAAGTGCCGTCCGCTTGACTCACCTCGGCCTTGACCAGCACACCTGTGCCTGGAGCACATTTGGAAGGCACAACAGTCGTTGAGGCATAGGGGACACTCCCGTCCGAGATATAATAATCCGCACGGTTAAACGGCATTTGTATGCTACTGGGGTTTATTCCGTAGACGATATAGGTTAGAGACCCCGTAGGCGCAAAACCGGAAACTGCATTATATTGCGTGGAAAAGCTCCCCCCATTCGTCACCAACGCATGGTTAAAAGGATCGTAGACAACCACATAGTCGGCGCCCGAAAAATCCTCTGAAGCGGCCCCCCATACTCTGGTTGTCCCGCCGGCCCCCAGCCGAGTCCATTTTTGGGCCACGTTATTGCTGGCCACACCGATCCCTTTGACTACGATATAATCCGACCCATTGAACAGTGATGGATTATCGTTGTCACTTACGATTGACCTCGGGGCAACGGCGGAGGAATCATTATAACTCGGGTTAGTGCATTCGGGATAGAAAGTGCCGACCGGTGTCCAAGGGAGCCCGTCTCCGGCCAGTTCGATATCTCTCTTCAGTATCTCAAATCCGATCATCCCTTCCATATTGGATTCTGATATGCTGGACTGCTGCTTGAATTGGCCCAGAAGGCCCAGAAAGACATTCGAGGCGGCAGCGATGGCTAAAATAAATACGGTCATAGCGACCATTAACTCGATCAGGCTGAATCCGGCTTCGCGCTTCATGATTTGATTACCTCACTATGCTGCTGGGTTTCTCACAATCGAGGCCACGGAATGGGAATAAACCTGGCCTTTCCACGTCCATGATACGGTAATCGTCACTTCCTTATTATTCGCGTCGAGAATACTGACTGCCGGTGTAACCGTAAAAGGGAAAGGAGGCATATTCCTGAAGTTTTTATTGATGTTTACCGTGGTCGTGAACGAATCCAAAGCGGCAAAACTCATGTCTCTGGCAGTCAGCATCTGTGAATTGGCGATACTGATCGCCTCCTCCCTCAGGTTGTCCCTCATATTCGAATCTATGGAAACCAATGCGCCCTGCATCAGCCCGATGAATATCACCAGAAGGACCACCAGGGAAATCATGATCTCGATCAGGCTGAAACCCTTGTTATTTGACATTACACGTCCCTCCATTCATCTGCCCCATCTTGATCCTCGTCTGCGTCAATTCAATACAGTCATAATCCGGCGGAGTGCTTGAAGCCCTTGAGATATCAAACTGTACGGTTCCCGGCGTGGTCACGATTCCCGTGACATTCATCACAATCGTCCCAGCCCCGGCCGAAACCGGATCGTCAAACAGCTTCGGGACGGCAAACAGGGGAGTATCCGCAGGGGCGGGATCCTGCACGCCGTCCTGGTCCGTATCTTCCCAGATCTGGTAACTGCCGGCGCCCACCACGGCAAAATAGATCCGATTCCGCTGCATGGCCCGGGCCCTTGCAGTCATCAAGTCAGCGTGCAGCTCTTTGACCTGACCTTCAATCCTGTTTGCGGCGATGCTCCCTTGAAACGAAGTTCCCAGAACGAGGGAGAGGATACCGATAATAGTAACTGTCACAATCAGTTCTATGAGAGTAAACCCTTTGCCGTTCATTATTTCTTCCTTTTGTGAATAAGCAACTTGGTGGGGTCCGCTCCGGACTGAAGCGCCGCTCCCTGCCCATCGGGGGTTTGACCGTCCGTTCCGACAGACTTGGGCCCTGGGATATCATCGATATTGACTTCCTGTATGGCCCCTGTGGAGACCTGGAATGTCAACTTACCATCACAGTTAGGGCGGCCTCCCGTTTTATAATCAAGCACCCAAATAAAGGATTCCCCTCCAATGGAACATTGTTCATTATAGGGTCTGAAGGTCGTAAAGAATGTGCACCCGGTCTTGGAGGTGAAGGGATCGGAAACCATCCTTTCGGAAAAATAGTTTTTCGTGACGTCCACGGCAGGATCGCCTTCGGGATAGGTACCGGACCCTTGGCCATCCAAAGCCCATTTCCAGCCGGTGCTGGGTTCCGCCCATCCACCAGCGCTGAAGCCTGTCACGGTTCGAAGATCAAAAGTGTTAAAATCCACCGTAGTTGTACATAGCCCTAACTTATCATACCCCGAGTTCGGCACATAGCAGGGGTCTTTGAAACCGAAAATATATCTCTGGCCGTCCGGATCGTCGTTTTCGGTATCGAGAGAGAAATAATATCGTCCCGTACCTGAGAAGAGCCAGAGTCTATCCTGTTTTTTATCCCGCAGACGGGTGATCCCCGCTGTGACCGGCCCGATGCCGTCCATGACCTTGCTCCAGACCCAGTTGCCCGGATTGGCATCTTCCTTGGTAACCAGCCTGCCTATCCCTCCGTTGTTCCAGAAATAATTACTACCTACCCTGTTTCTCGTCACGTAGCCGATATAGAGAACTTCGTCCTGGTAGTTGTCGTCCACATCATTGTTGGAATTGATCAGGGTGCCTGCAAAGGCATTCGTCAGTCCGGTATCGATCGTTGTCAACAGGGCGCCTGTCTTCAAATCAAGGATAAAGAGCTTGAGGTTCTGGTCGGACCGCCCCATAAATTGGTAACCTGTAGAGCTGATGGGTCCGGTGGGACCGGAGCCCAGTACCACAAACCAACTGCCGTTTGTGTCTTTGGCCCCTATCCGGATAACGGCAGGTCCTGTGGTCGCATAACCAAGGTCCGGATTGGTAAATTCCCAGAGAAGCTGAGGATTGTTCTCATCCGACACATCCAGGGCGTAGTAGGATGAATAGCCCACGCCGTTGATGGGTGTCTTCACGCAATCCGTGCAGGCTGAACCGGCGTTACTGCTGGCGCCGCCCAGCCTCATGCCGCCGATCAGGATGGTTTTCCAACTGTTTACGTCCCTTACAGCACTCGCACTTCCATTGATACTGGCGTCAAAAACCGTGGGGGTGAGATCTACCGTATACAGATGACAGTAGTCCTGCTCTTTTTGGTATCTGAGATAAGGCAGGGCATTCTTGGGGATAAAGGCCCATCGTTCCTCGCCCAACCCTGTCATCTCCCCCGAACTGTCCAGCGACGCCGCTTCATAGTTCCCCTTTCCGGCCCATTTGAGCCTCAAGGTCCCGAGTCTAAAGGCGTGAAGCATCCCGTCGTTCCCGCCCACATAGACCGTGTCCCGGTCCTTATAAGCCTGGGTTGTGATAAAATGGTTCGGGTCTGCCGTATCGCTCTGAGACGGATCCTGACAATATGCAAGTGGATCATCACAAGGCCCGTATGTGGTATCCCCATAATCTCGATCATACCGGTTCAACCGATACCATGAGACAATCTTAGGAGTCGAGTTAATGATATCCCCGAGCTTCCACGTATTCGAAACGCCGTCCATCGAAACCGTCCTTGACCGGAAATCATCCGTCCCGTCAACGTTGCGGTCCATACCAATGAAGTCCTCGCCGTGGATATACCGGATGAGATACTCAGCGTCATCGGTTCTATTTAAGTCACTGTTTTCATCCTGAACATCGAGAAGGGCGCTCAGTGACCCGGCATTGGCTACTGAGAAGTCGAACAAACTGCTTCCGTCGGTTGTGGTGTAGATCGTCCTTGGCTCCGCGGTAAGATCCCGCTGCCACAAGATCTTGCCGGCTTCCCATAAATTCTTCAGATCCTCAAAAAGAATTGTCGAATTGAGCGCCCCAATGTTTCCATCCTGATCGCTGTCGTATTTTTTGGCCTTGACCATTTGATCAGTGGTATCGAAGTAAATACTCACGATATTATCGTCAGGAAGGCTGAGGATATTGTCTTTAACCGTATCTTCTCTGACACTGCTGTTTGTGTACAGCGGGTCCACATAATACCAAAGGTCCTGAACCACACCGGCCCACCCGATAATATCGTTTCCGATCCTCTTTCTCGGATAAAATACCGCCTGGATAAGATTGGCCCCGCTACCCTCACCGGAGGCAAGAACCGAGGCTGCCGTGCCCGAAGCGGCCCTCTTGAGTATGCTTGAAAAAGCATCCCGAATGGATTTTTCGAGTTCCTGGCCGTCTACGGCCTCATAGAAGTTGTCGGGTTCGCCGTCGCCGTTGTTGTCCCATTCGGACTGAAGATCCGGGACGTCATTCCCATTAAAATCTTCAAACCCGCCATTAATCGCTGCATATCGAAGCAGTGTGGACCCCTTGCCGAAGGCAAATACTGAATAAAGCGTTAAGACCTGTTTGCCGGTTATATCCTTGGTTGCCGCTGTCCTGAGATCGTTGGTATGAACATACAATGCCACATCTTCCATGCCGGAGACATATCCGCCCTGCCAGCCTCCATTGCATGTCGGAAAGGTGGATGCCGCAAAGCTTCCCACAGCCGGACAATAACCACCCCTGCCGGGATTGCCGGGATTTAAGTCATAACAATCATAGTTGGATCTGCCGTTGGCATAACTTTTTAAAGTTGCCGGCAGATAACCGTCCGCACACGGCTCTCCGTCGGTGATATACAGCACAAAACTCTTGGCACAGCTTGGGTAGCTGGGCTGACCGCCTGTGCCATAATTGTAAGGATCCGCTGTGTTGTTGATCGTATAATCCGCGCTGCTGTAGCGAGGCCCGGGGCCGCTTTCCATGCTTGCCGTCTGGGCAAAATAACCGGCTACCGTCCATAACGTTTCAGCTAAGGGCGTGTTGGTGCTCGGCCTGGTGAGATTGATCTGGTTTACCGTACTTGAAAGACTTCCACCAGAGACGTTGACCTGAACAAAACCGCCCTGCGGCCTGGGGGCATTCGTCTTATAAAATGAAAGCCCCAGTCGTGCCCTGGTACCGACGACACTCTGGACAACACCTTCCACGGGAGATGGCACCCTGACTGTTACATTCCAGGTTCCTTCATTACCAGTGCCATCACTCCCTCCAGTGTCGTTCCTGATGGAGAATGAAGATGTACCAGATCCACCGCCACCGCAGCCGGCACTTGCAGAATAAACATAGAGTTTCCGAGTTCCACTGTAAGGCGTGTAGAGATCTGCATTTGTTATCTTTTTGTATTTTCCTCTGCTGTCGCAATCCGCTACTTCCCCATTGAGTCTGTCGAAGCCTGAGCCTTCGCCCGTGGTTGTCTTCCCCCCAGTCATGACTTTTCTTATAATATCTATCCTTCTCATGGTCAGCCAGTTAAGAAAATTGCCATCCCATTCTGAGGAGAGCTTTGCCCTCTCGCCTGTAAGCCCGCTTCCTGTTTTTGGAGCAGTTGGGATAAACCTGTTACTCTGGTAATCGTACCAGTAGTCAGGGTTGAAATAGCCGTAATATTGGTAGGCAGGATAGGCGCCGGGTGTTGAAAATTCTGTACAGGGGCTGCCTGAACTGTAACACGGATTGTCATCTGCCGTTGTGGTTGTAGTAAAGCCGTCGGAATAGGCAAAATTAAACATACTTCCGGAATTATCCAGAACAATCATGACGTTGGGAGAAATATTCTGAACTACGTAAGGAGGAACAAGACAGTAGTCCTCCATGACGGCATCCGAGTTTTCAAAAGAACAAAATATTAAAGATAAGGACAAAAAAATAAATAAAATGCATCGTTTCATATTCAACTCCTTATTCCACCATATCTTCATGAATAATTATGGATGTGATTTTTTTGTCATGAAAAAAGATCTCCACTTTTTTCCCCCGCCGGAGCGCATCATACGATAGTGCCTCCCCTGAGCTTTTGAGGAGAGGAACCCCGATCACTTCATAATTATTGTTTCGAACTTTTATGGAATGCTCCGTCACATTTTCTATGATTCCTTCAACAACAGTGACTTTTTCCGCATACCCCAGGGAGATGGTAAAAACACTTAAAAGAGAAATGATAAAAATAATAAAGGCGATGCGGTATCCTGCACGATGAAAATTTGTCTCACGGCTTGAAATTTTTTTATCTTTAAACATATATCCTCTCCTCCATTGGATAAAACTTTCCATAGATCTATGGGACAATAGAGCAATAAACATGCCAAAAAGACATGCGAAGCATTTCTGTCTAAGTCATTGCTTTTTCTTGGTTTACATGGATGGCTTAAAAATGAACAAAAGAAAAACTATGTAACGCGTTACATAGTTGGGTAACAGATTACATAATCATTATTTAATAAAGGGGATGTCGGGCGTGAAAAAGTTTATGATGAGAAAGTGCGCTTATAACACATGGCAACAGCAACAAAACATTGACGTATATTTTCAGAACGGGTTATAATTATTATAGAATCCGATAAAACCTCTTCTATTCTGTGAGTTTGACATATAGATGGATCCACTTTGATATGATGAAATTTTTCACTTTGCCCTTCACCGGATACTCCATGTATCCCTGTCTCAAACCCGGGGACCGATTGATTGTCAGGAAGGTCCCGCCCGCTTGCCTTGAAGTTGGAGATATGATTGCGGTCCGGAACACTTATGGCCGCTTAATGGTGCATCGATTGATCAAACGGATCGGCCTGAAATGCGGAATGACTAAGGGAGACGCGCTCCTTGCACCGGACCCTGAACGGGTTGATCTTTCAAAGGCTGCCGGCAAGGTGGAACTCATCGTGAGAAGGAGACGGCTGATTTCGGTGGCCTCCGGCCCCCGATCAAGGTTCAAAAGGCTTTATGCCGCCCTTAGCCGCATGGGCCTGACGCCTGGCGCACTGGAATTTAAAGCCAAGAATGTATTAAAGCGGATCTTACCATTTCAGAAGAGGGTCGAGCCGAATCAGGAGTGAAGTTTTATCCTCTCGATCTTGAAGGGCCATAAAAAAAATTTATCATACCGGGTTTCCCATGGAACACGATGTCCCTGGCCCGGGAGTAGACCCAGCAAGACAACTTGACGCGCGATTCCCGGCACGACAGCTTGCGGCAAAAGTGCCGCCGGTTTGGCACTTGGATATCCCCATAGCTTGTTCATAGATCCCTCCTATTTCTTTAACCTTCGGAGGCTCATAATCTTTTTTGTTGTTTGGCTGATCAGTCATTACAATTTTCCTCCATTTGAAATAGGTGATTCCATATATCACTTTTCTTGGCAAATTGCAATCGGTAAGCCGGAAGGGTCTCTAAGATATCCTTGACCAGATAAAAACCCATCCGTGCAGTCTCTTGATCCAAGTATTTGTAAAAATGAATCAGATGCAGAAGGATCGTACTCATCAGTTCATTTTTTTTTATGGGTCTGATCAGATTTTCCGTACTTTGCTCTATCAGAAAGAGCTTCTTGATCTCTCCTTTCACGGATTCCACAGATCTCTCTTTTATCTTATATTGCCTGAAGGGTGAATGATAGGCATAAACTCGACCCTCTTCTTTCTTGATAATCGTCCCATCATCCGAGAAACAAACATCAGGCCTGCATAGGCGGCTCACAGTAGATTTCCCGGCGCCTGAAAGTCCAAGAAACAGAACGGCCTGATCTTCTTTCCGGACCGCTGCGCCGTGAAGCAATAATCCTCCATGATGGATTAATCGATGTGAAAGGAGGAACATCATTCCGTTCATCATCCCCATATCTTCCGAGGACCGATTCTTGATGAGAACGTTTAACCATGGGATTTGCCGGGTTCTTTCTCGAATAAAAAAATAGGCGTTTCTTGATTGGATATCAATAAAATAGAGATCAGACCCGATCCTCAAATAGATCAGGGTTTGGGGTTCATCCATACAGGAACGTATATCCTTCATCGAATTTTTTTCCGGATCAAGGGTTTGCAAAATATCAAGCGAACTTTCCGCGGCTTCCTCCACGGGTCCATTCCCTGGATACCGTTGATGAATGTTTAGAAAAAATTCTCTGAATCTCTCCAGTTCGGATGGCTTCCAAATAAAATGCCGGCCGTCAGAATATGGGATCACCTGTACATGACAGCCCGTTTTTTTCGAATGGGTTATATAATCGCCGTAGTTTTTTCCCAATGCATGGTTCCACCGATGATTCCATTTTTCAAAATAGAGATGAAAGACTTCGCCTCCTATCTCCACATCCATCTGTTTTTCCATGGTGTTCGGTAAATTAGACATAGCTGTTCTTTTGACCGATGAAAACTTTATAACAAGAAAGCGGGTCCCAACCGTCAATCCCTCTTCCCATGTTATAAGGAACTGCCGGGCATCCCCCTCTGCATAAATAAGCATATAAGCAATCATGGCACTCTTTGAAGGAATCCATGCTGCGAGAATAACGCGTCCGGAACTGACGCATCCCTTGGGAGTGCTGCCAGATATCCCTAAAAGATTCCGTTCTCACATTCCCCACTTTATAGTCCCATAGACGATCGCAGGGGATCACCCATCCATCCGGACGGATGGAACATTCCTCCACACTTCCACCACAACTCGTGATCTTATTCGAATCTGAGGGCTGCCGCTCCGTGACATCCAATTGAGAAATGCGATCCATCATCGCAATCGCATTGACCAATGATCCTCCGACCCGTTTCGGGTATCGGCTCCTTAGCCGCCTCAATTCACCTTCGACTCTCTTCTGCTCTTGAAAGCTAAGGCAAAGATCTTTCCAATGGAATAGCGCGCTCCCCTGGGGTAATAAAGACGAGAATGTAATCTCTGACACGCCGACCTGATTCGAAAATTCAACAATCTCATGGAGAACGTCTTGATTGTTCTTGGAAACAACAACAAAAAAACTAAAGGGAATATGGTATCGGCGAAGGAGATCAATGCCTTCCATACTCTTTGCAAACGATCCTTTACCGCGGATAAAATCATGAACCTCTGAATTCGGACCGTCTAAAGAAACCTGAACGTTCTCCAGACGGCGAGAGCCGGAAAGCATGGAGAGTATCTTTGCATTGAGAAGGGTTCCATTGGTGTTGATTGAAATTCTGAACGGATATTGAAGAATGTATGTCAGCAGATCGGGAAGATCAGGATATATAAAAGGTTCGCCCCCGGAAATCAGCAAACGGAAGACTTTGATGCGCGCAAGTTCATCCACCACCTCTTTCCATTCTTCAAGGTTCAGGTCGCCGGGCGCATTCTTTGTGGAAGAGACGCCGCAATAGAGGCAGTTCAGGTTGCATCGGTTGGTAACATTCAGGGTGACCTTTTGCGGCGCGGAAAAAATATTCATGAATTCCATTCCCCATGGACTCTGGACAATTCACTCTCTTCCAACAGTCTGGACTCCGGGAAAAGGCCTTTCCGGCATGCCTCTTCACAGACCTGATAAGAATTCAAGACCGTTTTCTCATGAGAGATCACGTCGGCGCGGCAGAAGCCGAGGCAATGATGCTTGAAAAGACATCGTCTGCATACGCCTTTCAGATGCAGCGGGACCTGTTCCCGAATTTCCTTAAAAAGGATGCCCTCTTCCCATATCTTAGAGACACTTTTTTCTTTGACATTCCCCATGACCAGTTCCCTGTTTCTGCTTCCAATGCCGCAAATCGAAACGTCCCCGTTGGAAAGAATCCCGCAGATATTAAAGATCGCGCAGGAACATATCGGATGTCGAGCCAGTTCCCGCATTCCTTTCAGTGCCGGGGGAAGGTAGAGATCAATATGCATATTCGGATAGCGATCCGCGTATTCGGTTTCCACTTTGTTTTCAAGGTCCAGCAGCTCTTTAAGGGACAAACCTTCGCACCCATTCTCAGACGATTCCCGGATCCCGACAAAAATCATGGGATTGATTTCAAATAATTTCACTTTCATCTTGTAGGCCAGGCGGATCGTGTTCTCAAGATCATGGGCGTTGATTTTCTGGAGACAGAAAATGACTTGCGGATCGATCTGATGTTCCATAAGAAGTTGAATCCCGTTTACGGCTTTCTCGAAGCTTCCCCTCACCCCCCGGATCCTCTCATGGATATCAGCATGACTTCCATCAAGGCTGACGGAAATCTGCGTCACGTTGTGCTTGCAAAGTCTTTGAACCATGCCGGCAGAGAGCAATGTGCCGTTGGTTTCAAAGCTCAAGGAAAGTCCATGGCCGGAGAAGCAGTCGATAAATTCGAAAAGCCCCGGATGGACAAAGGGCTCTCCTCCGGTAAATTTTACATGGGACAAACCCAAGGGAAGGGCGTCCCGAACCACCCGATCCATGACTTCAACAGAGACATTCTCCTGGTTCTGCCTTTGATAGGATTTCTCATCCGGCGCATAGGCCGGACGTATCCAGCAATGGATGCATTTTAAATTGCACGATTCGGTTGGATAAAAATAAATAGACCGTAAAGGATGTTTGGGCTGCTGGTCCATGTTGTTGCTCATGAATCCCTCTCATGATCTTCACGGTTTGCGAAAAATCCTAATTGATCCAACTCTTCCAGAAAAAGCAAGCAATCCTTAGAGATCTGTTCCTGCGGCGTTGCAGGGTACTCCTTGCATATTTCATCAATGATCTGCGCGGAGGTGATAGGTTTTCTGCATAATTTCCAAATGCTCGTCCCCAAGGCGTTGAGATGACATAGCCGGCCCGTGTCCGGTTCAAACAAAAAGGCTCCTCCTTCTTCTTCTCTTAATACAATCTCCTGATTGATCAATAAATTATGGCGCTCGTTTAACATCAACCAACCCCTTTCGTAAAGGTCTGAAAGAAAATGCTCCACGTCCTTTCTTAAAACCTCTTCAGGTTGTTCACACATCCTGGAGAAGGCCTGGATCACCTCTCTCACATTTCTATGTCCATCCAGGAGATGAAGGATTCCCGCGCCCGTCCGGTTCAGTGTATGAACCATGCGATTGCCCAAATGAAAAACAATCCCTTCTTCTTGAAGCGTTTCAAAGAGGATCCGTTCTTTTAAATTGAATATCTGATCTGCTAAAACCTTCAACCCGTCCTTTCCCGCGTATCAATGCCATCTATCAGAGGGAGGATGACTAAGTGGTCCTGTTCGTAAATATGGTAACGTACCGAGAGGGTCGTAGGGCGGTCTCATCAAGGCGCGCGACTGAGGCGTACCCACTGTGGTACACCGCAAGGAGCGCAACGCCGAGGAGACCGCCATACGGCACTCGAATGCGACCGTATTTACGAATAGGGCCACTAAGATGAACGCGTCATAGACAGATAAGCGGAACGATCGAAAGCGCTCATGTAATATAGAAAATTGTTAAGACCATTATAACCGCGCAGCAATTCATGGGCTCGATCATAAGCCGCGACGATTTCAGGTTTTGGAAAATCATCCAGCCAACTTACCGGATCTTTTGTCCAGCGGTTCCACTGTTTCCAGTCGTATGAGGATATCCTGATTCCGTATTGTTCCGGATGATTGAAGTAGTCGGTACCGGGATAGGGAACAAAAATGAATGCCGTCCCTCTTTTCAAGAGACCCTTTTCAAAGAATTCCTTAAACTTGCTGTAGTTGTAGTCAGCTTCATCTGCATTATCGCCGGGATGTCCGATCAACCAGTAGCTCAGCAGCCATATATCCTTTTTCATGAATTTTTCGCAGCCTTCAAGAATGACGTCCATACTCTGGTTCTTTGCCATCATCTTCAGGACCTTTGGAGAGAAATTTTCGATCCCCACACTAACGGACTTTATGCCGGTCTTAGCCAGGCAATCTACTCCTTGATCCGTCACCGTGTCTATGCGGGTTGTCATAAAGAAGTCCGGCGGAAGCGTGATTTCATTGTCTCGAATTCCCCGGCAGAGGTCATAAAATATTTTTGATCGCATATCCAGCATGCTTTCCCCAAGGCCGATGATCTGAGTCTGATAATCTCTTTGCAATACTTTCATCTCTGTAATGAGTTTTTCAAGCGTGTACGCACGCGGCCTGGCCCAGAATTTCTCCTCCACACAGTATTTGCAGTGGTGAGCACAGCCCCTGTATGAAATGCCGATGATACATGCTTTCCGCACAAAATCCGAAGGTAATAAAGCAAAATCTACAGCGGAGATCTCTTCCAGTTTGCCGAGGGGCTCCGGTGGGGTTCGCCCAATCCCCCCATTCTGCCTGATCGTGATCCCCCGGACACCACTCAACTCTTTTTTCCCCGTTACGGCACGAAGCAGATTCAGCATGATCCATTCACCTTCCCCCCTTACCACCACATCCAGTTCCGGCGTCTGAAGAGCTTCCTGGTCACAAAATGTCACATGCTGGCCTCCCATCACCGTGACGATTTTGGGATTGATTTCCTTACAGATTTTAATAATCTCAATGCAGTATGGGAAGTCTTTGGTAAAGGAGTTGCTGACGCCGATCACCTGTGGGGCGATCTCTCTGATCACATCCTGCAGGATGGCATAAAGTTCATTCCGGTCGATATCCCCGATAATATACCCTGATGAATCCGCAGCATAGTCTTTTTGAAAGTAGTAACCCAATGGCAAAACAGATGTGGGGCAGCCCTGTTGATTCAGAAATGTGGCAATCTCCATAATGCCGCGAGGAAAGATATTTAATTCAGCGGGAGAGGAGATTAACAGGCATTCTTTTTTCATGGTATCAGGTACACCTCTTACTCGGTTCACGAAGGCTCGAAGGCTCGGGGGCGGACTGAATTTTACCATGTTAAATTAAAATTCGTCAATGATTTGTTGCATGATTTAACGAATCATTTTCCCGATCCGCCCCAGCCTCGGCCTGAGATTCTCCCGGTCCCATGACCAGTAGATGATCAGCGCCTTGCCGAGGATTTCTTCCTCTTTAACGTATCCCCAGAACCGGCTGTCGTAACTCCCGTCCCGGTTGTCCCCCATCATAAAATAGCAGCCCTGCGGTACGGTCACCGGACCGAAGTTGTCCCGAGGACCCGGTATCATGACGGAATCCCTGTGGGCCACAAAGTCCTCATCGCGAAGCCTCTCGCCGTTGACATAAACGATCTTGTCCCGGACCTCCACGGTATCTCCCGAAACGCCGACCACCCGTTTGATGAAATCTCTTTTCTCATCCTTCGGGTACTTGAAGACGATGATATCCCCCCTCTCAGGTTTATAAAAATGGAGAAAGGATACGTTCGTAAACGGAACATGGATTCCGTATATAAATTTATTGACCAGGATATGATCACCGATCTGCAGGGTTTCCAGCATGGACCCGGAAGGAATTTTGAATGCCTGCACCACGAAGGTCCTGATGAAAAGGGCCAGGACCAAAGCGATGAGAATGGCTTCGAAGTTCTCTCGCCAGAACGACTTCTTGCCTGCCTGTATTTTCTCCGTTTCCTGCTCTTTCTTATTCGGCATAACGTTATCCATCCTTCTATAAATAGGGTTCAAAGGGTTCAAAGGGTTCAAAGGGTTCAAAGGGTTCAAGGGTTCAAGGGTTCAAGGGTTCAAGGGTTCAAGGGCTTCTTTACCAGTCATTTCAGCCGTGTCTTGGCATTTCACTTGAACCCTGGAATCCTTGACCCCTTGGACCCTCACGCTTCCAGCCGCTTGCTTTGAGAAGATCCTAAGTTTTTTTATCTTTAAAAGCAAGACCCAATTACATCACTCTTCATCGTCCATGCTCAGAACCGACATGAAGGCTTCCTGCGGAATCTCCACGCTCCCGACGCTCTTCATCCGTTTCTTCCCCTCTTTCTGTTTTTCCAGCAGTTTTCTTTTTCGGGTGATGTCACCGCCGTAACACTTGGCCGTCACGTTCTTTCTCAATGCGGAGATACTCTCCCGAGCGATGACCTTGTTTCCCACGGAGGCCTGGATCACCACCTCGAACATCTGGCGGTGAATGATCTTCTTGAGCTTTTCGGCAAGCTTTCTTCCCTTGTGATAGGCGCGGTCCTTGTGGACGATCAGGGAAAGGGCATCCACTATTTCTCCGTTGATCAGGATATCCAGCCGGACCATAGCCGCCTCCCGATACCCGGCGAATTCATAATCCATGGACGCATACCCCCGGCTTGTGGACTTGAGACGGTCATAGAAGTCCACCACGATTTCATTCAGCGGAAGCTCATATTGAATCGTCACCCTGCTTGTTCCATGGTAGTCTATTTTTTTCTGTACGCCCCTCCTCTCCTGCGCCAGGGTGATCACCGAACCCATGTACTCCGCCGGGAGCATGATGGTGGCGAGGATCAGCGGCTCAAAAATCTTCTCGATTTTCTGAACCGGCGGGAGCTTGGAGGGGTTCTCGATCATCAGCTCTTCCCCGGACTGGATCAAAACCTTATAGACCACCGTAGGAGAGGTGCTGATCAGGGGGATGGAAAATTCCCGCTCGAGCCTCTCCTGAATGATTTCCATGTGGAGCAGACCGAGAAAACCACACCGGAATCCGAAACCGAGGGCGTTGGAGGTCTCCTTGTCGTAGGAAAAGGAGGAATCGTTGAGACTGAGCTTCTCCATCGCATCCTGCAATTCCTTGTAGTGATTGCTGTCCACCGGGTAGAGCCCCGCAAAGACCATGGGCTTGACATGTTTGAACCCGGGTAGAGCGTTCCGGGTCGGATTTCCCGATTCGGTGACCGTATCTCCGATACGGGTATCCTGAACATTTTTGATCCCGGCCATGAAGAAACCGACCTCACCCACGGAAAGACCTTCCATCACGGTGGGGTGCGGGGTAAAGACACCGACCTGCTGGACCTCGTAGTCCTTGTCCGTAAACATCAGCCGTATGCGCATGCCTTTTCGGATCACCCCGTCAATGACCCGGATCAGAGAGACCGTGCCCATATAGGGGTCGAACCAGGAATCAAAGAGAAGCGCTTTCAGAGGCGCATCAGGATCGCCCTTCGGAGGGGGGACCAGACGGACGATCGATTCCAGGACATCCCTGACCCCGGTTCCCAGTTTGGCGCTCACGGAAAGGGCGTGAGACGTGTCCAGTCCGATGACGTCCTCGATCTCCTTTCGGGTCTTCTCCACATCCGCATTGGGAAGATCAATCTTGTTGATCACCGGGATGATCTCCAGGTTGTGGTCGATGGCGAGATAGACATTTCCCACGGTCTGGGCCTCAACCCCCTGGGCCGCGTCCACCACCAGAAGGGCCCCCTCACAGGCGGCCAAACTGCGCGACACCTCATAATTAAAGTCCACATGCCCGGGGGTATCAATCAGATTCAGGCAATACTCCTTCCGGTCCTGGGCCAGATACCGGAGACGGACGGTCTGGGCCTTGATGGTAATCCCCCGCTCCCGTTCGATGTCCATCTGGTCCAGAAATTGGCTCATCTTCTCCCGGTCGGTCAGCGCCCCGGTCAAATCCAGAATCCGATCGGCGAGAGTGGATTTTCCGTGATCAATGTGCGCAATAATGGAGAAGTTGCGTATTCGTTCTCTTGCCGTCATCGTATCCGTTCCGTAGTTCTGAAAAACACATACCCAAATTTTTTAGGTTCTTCTCCCATTTAGTGGGTAAAAAGGGTTCGAGGATTCCAGGGTTCAAGGGTTCAAGTGAAATACTGATGCCGGTAAACCGAGTACAAGAACGCAAACGAAATCTCCAGAGAAAAACACCGGACCCCAAGATGCCTTAATGTAGTAGCCGTCGCAGACGGCAAGTATAATAGAAAAGCGGGACACGCTAAGCGCAACCCTTGACCCCTATGACCCTCGGTCCCTTATGTTTTTAGCACTTCACTTGACCCCTGGAATCCTTGACCCCTTGACCCCTGATGTTTTCACCCACTCTTTTGGAGATGATCCATTTTTTAATATTAGTCTATCCTTCTCTCGATTGTCAAAAAAAATTTGAAAGGGAGGAATTTCTTTTTCCCATCCTTTGCAAGGAGGGGAATGGGGTGGATCCGTGTCTCAAAGGGGGGCCTGTCTGAGCGAGCCCGCTCGATGTCAGACCCGTACGCCTATAAGAGCGTTGTGACGGTTCAACAACCCGGAGGAAGCGGTCCCTTCACCCCTCTGAGGCGCTCTTCGACGTGAGGAGACTGCCGGACCGTTCAGGTCCCTGGACCGGAAGAATCATACGGAAGTGGGCCCCGCCTTCGTCTCGGTTCTCCGCCCAGATCCTTCCATTGTGGAACTCCACGATCTCCTTGCAAATGGAAAGGCCGATGCCGGTCCCTCCGACGGTATGCAGATCCCCTTTCTGAAGCTGGGTAAACTTCTTGAAGATCTCTTCAAGATGGGTCTCCGGGATCCCCGGGCCGGTATCCGAAACCGAGATTCGGATCTCTTCCCCGTTCGAATCAAAACCGGCCGATATGCTGATCTTCCCTTCAGCCGGGGTGAACTTGGAGGCGTTGCTCATCAGGTTGCTCATGACCTGAGTGAGACGTTTCTTGTCACCTAAGATAGGGAGGTCCTGTACAAGGCCGTTGGTATGGATCTTAATCCTCTTCTGCATGCAGATCCCGCTATAGACCGAGACCACATGATCAATCACCTCTCTGAAATTGAAGGGCTCCACCTGATACTCCATGAGTCCGGACTCGATCTTGGAAAGATCCAGGTAGTCATTGATCAGGTCGCCGAGACGCCTGCTTTCGTGAACGATGGTGCGCAGGAATTCATCCCTGGTCCCAGCGGATTCGGACTTATACCTGAGAAGGAGGTCGGCATAGGCCAGGATGGAGGTAAGGGGTGTCCGGAGGTCATGGGCCACAATGTCCAGGAACTTGCTCTTTTTCCTGTCCATCTCCTTGAGATCCCTGTTGGCTTCCTGAAGTTCTTTCTGCTGGTTCTCCAGGAAATGCATCATGTCGTTGAACCGCTCTCCAAGCCTCGCCAGGGGATCTTTATGGGCTGAGATATAGATCTCGCACGATTCACAATTACACTCCTTTCCGGACTTCCCGGCCTTGATCCTGCAGCAGTAAACCTTGCCGAGATGCCAGCAGCGGAGGTGGTCTGACTGATAGGCGGGGCAGTTCTCGTAAACACAGTCCTTGATCTCCCAGCAGCGGATCAGGTTGGTATTTTTATACCGTATGGAGAGATCCCCGCCGGATCGGACCTGGTCGATCAGTTTGGAGATCTCCTCATGCGCATTCTCCAGCCTGCACTCCGACTCCCGTATCCGATCCATCTCCCTTCCGAGATTTTTGTTTAGAAGACCGATCTCCTCCTGGGCATCCTGGAGCAGGTCCATCTCCCGGATAAGAGACCGATAGCTCTTCTTGACCCGTTCATAGTAGAAGGTCAATGCGGCCACAAATACCAGGGTGATGGATTCAACGGCCCCGGCAAAAGGAGAGAGGGCCTTCCATACGGACTTGTATCCGAATATGATCAGGATGAATTTGAGCAGACGGCTCACTGAACGGAATAGGGTGAAGATCCCAAAGGCGATGGAGATCCACAAGAGATAGGTTAAGAGGGCATTGGCCGTGTCGCTTCGGGAGAGCTTCCGGGACAAGAAGACCGCTCCGAATGCAAGGAAGATCGAGAGTGAGGACCCGGCAATGTCCACCAGATAGACGGGCCACATGGGGAGCGTAAGATTCATGGCCTCTCCCTCTGCACCTGGATCAATTCCCGGATCCCGATGAAAAACAATAACAAGGCCGAAAAGGAGAGGATGTGGTCAAAGGTCCCCAGATAATAGAGGAGCTCGGGAACCGAGTGTGCGTGGAAGGTCCATGCAAAACCGGAAATATTCCCGGAAACGGCCTGGGGATTGAGAACCTCCCGGTATTGATGGACTAAAAAGGTATCGGCATTCCAGCAGGCAAACAGGAGCGCGGAGAAAAAGATCCACCGCCACCCCTTGCGGGCAGACTCTCCGGACCGGATGAGCCGGATACAGAAATAAATCATGGCCGTAAGAAAGATCAGGTGGGCGATCTGATGGGAATAAAGCCCCTCGGCCCCTCCA
Source organism: Nitrospirae bacterium CG2_30_53_67 (assembly GCA_001873285.1). Classification (NCBI taxonomy): domain Bacteria; kingdom Pseudomonadati; phylum Nitrospirota; species Nitrospirae bacterium CG2_30_53_67. The sequence goes on along the minus strand of MNYV01000096.1, from coordinate 8,918 downwards.
TGTTCCTGAACGGCCAAGGCCGGGCTGGTCCCTATCCATGGGATGCATGAATAAACAAGGATAAACAAGACCTTACGAATCATATCAGACCTTTTACCTCACCCTATAAACCAATAACTTATCGTCAGAGATCCCTGAAACCTTTACTGAAAAGATTCCCGAGGGGAGGTCGTAGGGATCCATGAGCCGACCGGAAAGGTAATTGCCGGTCAGCACGCTCAGGGTTTTGTTTGCGGGGCCGGGTTTGGAGGTGGGAACGGCTCTCAGGGTTTTGCCTTTCATCCCGCTCAGGAATTTTACCTGCATGGCGCGGCATATCTCCCTGAGCCGGGCGGCCCGTTCCTTTTTTGCGGCCTGATCTACCTGCCCATCCATGGCATAGGCCTCGGTCCCCGGCCGCTGAGAATAAGGGAAGATGTGGAAATGGGTCAGTGGAAGGGATGCGATCCACCGGCAGGTCCGCTCAAAGGATCCGCCGGTCTCCCCGGGGAGGCCGACGATCAGGTCCGTGCCGATCCCCATCTCGGGATCCCGGGCACGGAGACGAAAAACCAGATCAAAAAACGCATCCGTGGTATAGGGCCGCCTCATGCGCCTGAGGATTGCATCATCCCCGCTTTGAACGGGGATATGGAGATGGTTGCAGAGTTTCTCCTCTCCCGTAATCAGATGGATGAGTTCATCGTCCACCTCCGCCGGCTCGATCGAAGAGAGCCGGATGCGGAAGTCTCCCGGAATCCGGATCAGCCGGAGGATCAGTCTCTGAAGTCCCCGGCGCTCATGCCGGTCCACGCCGTACGCCCCGAGGTGGATCCCCGTCAGGACAATCTCAGGAAAGCCCTTCTCAATTAGGGCCCGGACCTGATTTTCAACCTGCTCGGCATCCACGCTTTTGAAAGGGCCCCTGGCCTGGGGAACAATGCAGTAGGCACAGAAGGCCCGGCATCCGTCCTGGACCATGACAAAGGCCCTGGATCTCCCGCCTGCGCCCTGGATCAGCCTTTGACTTTCGGATGATTCACGTCCACGCTGCCCGCCTGTCTGTGCCGGTGTCACCTGTCTGCCGTCGCGCAGGCAGGCGGCAGACAGGTCCTCAGGCCGTCTCGGCCCATTTTCTTCCTCAAGACCGACCTTGTCGGCATTGAGATTTCCGGCAAGCATCTCCGGAATCCTCCTCTTGTCCCTGCTCCCGACCACCATGGTCACACCCGGGATGGCGCGCACCGCATTTGGATCCATCTCTGCATAACAACCGGTCACGACCACGCGGGCGCCGGGATTCTCCCTGACCGCCTTCCGGATCATCTGCCTGCACTGAGTATCGCTCCTTGCGGTCACGGTGCAGGTATTGACAATGCAGAGATCCGCAGGCTCCCCAAGGGCGGCCTTTTGCAATCCAAGCCCATCGAGCGCCTCCGCGACGAAAATCGAATCCACCTGATTCACCTTGCACCCGAGCGTCTGGATGGTATAGCGCATGATTTCAAATCTCTTGATTTTACGTTTCTTGATTTCAAATCTCAAATTTCAAATTCTGGTTCTTCTCCCATATAGTGGTTAAAAAGGGTTCGAGGATTCCAGGGTTCAAGGGGTCAAGTGTTTTTTTTGATTTAGGTATTTCTTCTATCATCTCACCTACCCCCGGGGCTCTCGATCTGTTAACCCCTCAGTTTCTTGCTAAGCTTTTCACTCGGACCCTCAAGTTCTTGAAAAGCACTTCACTTGACCCCTTGACTCCTTGACCCCTTGGACCCTTATGTTTTCACCCACTCTTTTGGAGATGATCTCCAATTCTTAAATAATCCTGCTGTCCAGATGAAAGACCTGCCCGGTGACCGTCCGCATGCGGACGAGCGCCCTGACAAAGCGGACCAGGTCCCCGGGATCGCAAAACCCGGAAAGACAGCTCTGCCCCAGTGCAAGGCTCCTGACCTCTTCCGGAACAGAGCGGGTCATATCCGTCTCCATGAAACCGGGACAGACGGCGTTCACCCGGATATGATACTTCCCCCATTCCCTGGCCGCAGATTTAGTCAGACCGATGAGAGCGGCCTTGGCCGCCGCGTAATTGGCCTGTCCCCTGCTCCCCCGAACCCCCGAGATGGAGACCATATTGATGATCTCCCCCCCGCCCTGCTCACGCATGGGTCCGGACACGGCCCGCATGGCATGGAACGGCCCGGAGAGATCCACGTCCATCACCGCATCCCAGTCCTTCTCCGACATGGAGACGGCCGGGGCGTCCCTGATCATCGCAGCGTTGTTGATCAGGATATGAATCCCTCCCCATATCTCAAGGATGCGGCGCACCATCTCTTCCACCTGTGCAGGTTCAGCGAAATCGGCAGACAGGGTTAGCGCCTCTCCCCCGTGCTTCCGGATCGCCGCCGCCGCCTCTTCGGCTTCGCCGGACCGGGAACCATAGTGCACGGCCACTCGATAGCCGGGACGGGCAAAACCGAGCGCAAGATGCCTCCCGAGACCCCGCGAAGCCCCGGTGATCAGGACCACTTGATGATTTTCGGTCATGGAAAATCCTTCACAAGCCCGGTCCCTCAGCCGACGGCCCCCTTAAAAACCGTCCCAGGACCAAGACTGCGGTATCCAGATCCTCAGCCGTATGCTGTGCCATAACTGAGAAGCGGAGCCTTGACTTCCCCTTGGGAACCGTGGGGGGGCGGATAGCCGGAGCGAAGACCCCGCCCTCATACAGGGCCTGGGCGGCGGCAAGGGCCTTGTTAACCGGACCCAGGATCAGAGGAAGGATCGGCGTCTCCCCCGTTATCCCTTCAAACCCTATGCCTTTTAATCCACGGGCCAGCCGGCGGATATTGGAAAAGAGCCTCTTCCTCAACCGGTCCCCTTGGTCGGTCCGGACCAGTTCAAGAGCGGCGCGAGATGCGGCCAGTACCGGAGGAGGAAGGGCCGTGGAGTAGATCAGGGACCTCGCCCGGTTGATCAGAAGATTGATGATCTCCCGGTCTCCCGCGGCAAAAGCGCCGAAGGAACCGAGCGCCTTGCTCAGCGTCCCCATCCGGAGGGTAATCCGGTCTTCCACGCCGAAAAGGGAGGCGCTCCCCCTCCCCTTGTCCCCCAGGACCCCTATGGCATGGGCCTCGTCCAGGTAGAGATGCGCCCCGTACCGTTCTGCAAGAGCGGCCAGTTCCGGAAGGGGCGCCAAATCCCCGTCCATGCTGAAGAGGCTTTCAGTCACGATCCACCGCCTTTTGTAATGATATTTATTCGATCTTTTAAGCCGATCCTCCAGCATATCGCAATCAAGATGCCTGTAGAGTTTGACATCCGATCGAGAGAGGCGGCACCCGTCCACGATGGAGGCATGATTCAATACATCGCAGAGAATCAGGTCTTCCTTACCGCAGAGGGCTGAAAGGATTCCGGTATTCGCCGCATACCCTGAATTGAAAATCAGAGCGGCCTCTTCCCCCAGGAACCCGGCGATTTCCTCCTCAAGCCTCGTATGGAGCACGCATGTCCCGGAGAGGAGTCTGGATGCCCCGCTCCCGGCGCCGTATTGGTTCGCAGCCTCACAGACCGCCTCCTTCAGTCTGGGATGGGAGGCAAGGCCCAGATAATTGTTGGAGGCGAGGGAGATCATCTCCCGGCCGTTCATCCGTATCCTCGGCCCCTGGGCCGTCTCCACTTCATGGAGGCGCCGGTAAAGTCCCTTGGCCTTGAGGGATTGAAGCTCCTGCTCAAACATCACTGATCTCCGTGATCAATGTGCATCCGGACACTGTAGCGTTCTCTCTCCTGCATCCCCTCACGCATCAGGCGCGACCCTCAAACCATGCGATAGGATGACCTCCCGGTCTTTTCCCGGAGGGGTTCCTTTTGTGGTCAGGTAATCCCCGGTCAGAATCCCGTCGACCCCGGCATCAAAGAGCATCCCCTGCTCCTCGCCCAGATGGACCTCCCGTCCTGCACAGGCGCGGATCTCGCGATCCGGGTTGATCAAGCGGAACAGGGCCACGGTCTTCAATATCTCATCCCGGGCCAGAATTCCCTTCCCCGCCAGGGGAGTTCCTGGAATCGGGTTCAAAAAATTCAGGGGGATGGAATCGACCTGCAGGTCCCGAAGGGCCATGGCCATCTCGACCCGCTGCGCCATGGTCTCCCCCATGCCGAGGATCCCTCCTGAGCAGACCTGAAGTCCCGCCTTCCCGGCATTCAGCACGGTCCGCACGCGCTCGTCATAGGAATGGGTGGTGCAGACCGATGCATAAAAACTGCGGGCGGTCTCAATGTTGTGATGGTAACGGACGAGGCCGGCCTCCCTGAGCCCTACGAGGTCCTCAAGGTTTAGCGCCCCCAGAGAGGCGCACGGGCGGACCTTCCCCGCCTCCCGCATCCTCTGCAGGACCCCCCGGATCCTCTCCAGCTCATCCGGCTCGGCGCGCCTCCCGCTGGTCACGATACAGAAAAAACTCACCCCATCCTGCGCCGAACGCTCCCATCCATCCAGGATCCTCTGATCGGGGATCAGCGGATAGGCCTTGACCCCGGTCTGATACCGCAGGGACTGGGCGCAGAAGCGGCAATCCTCGGAACAGCGCCCGGATTTGGCATTGATGATGGCACAGAGACTCACCACGTCTCCCCGATGGGTCTCACGGACGCGTCGTGCGGCGTTTAGAATTTCCGGGAGGTCCTGGGGCGGGGTTTCGGCCAACATCAGGGCCTGCTCCCGGGTCAAGGGATCTCTATCAAGGACTCCCTTCAGAACCGCTTTAATCTCTGCATGCATTTCAGACTCCGACCTTCCCTTATACACGGCACACAGGCAGCAAGATCTGTATTAGGGTTCAAGGGTTCAAGTGAAATATTGAACCGCAAGCAAACTCTCAAGAGGAAAAAACTGAAACCCTTTAACCCGATGACGCTCGGCCCTTATTTTTCAAGAGTGTAAAGACAAATCCGGGTATTGTCAACATCGAAGAGGATGTATGTTGACATAAGGGCTCAAAATATTTTCTTTCTTTTTTATAAATAAAATTAGAAATGACCAATCAAATCTGATATAATATGTCATAAAAGCGTGATATGAAGCATGGATAGATCGAAAGCTCAGCGGCCTGACCCGATCGTTCAGCGCCGGTTCTGATAAAAAATGAGGACATTGTTTATTTTTTTAGATTTGCCCTTGACATCACCATATATTGTATGGTACAGACTCTCTAAACCCAACAGATCGTAAGTAACCACAGGGGAGACTAAAGATGATCCCTATGACGATCTGAATTTATTAAGGAGAAGGCCATGGAGCATCAGGTGTTAACAAAAGAAGACGATCAACCTCCCAGTCAAAGCACTACAACCATAGAAGATGAACAACCTCCCAGTACGTTGCTCTCCTGCCCGAAAAACGGAAATGGGAAAAAGACCCCTCTCGGAATCCAAGGCTGTAAAATCCATTACATTTCACCTCAAAAAAATGAAGAACTCTTCAAAAATGATGATTGGGTCGGCAAGTTATGGCCGGACGTCACCCAGGAGGAATGGAACGACTGGAGGTGGCAGGCGGCCAACAGAATCAGAAAGATCGACACCCTGGCCGAGATTCTTAATCTGAAACCCTATCAGATCCCAAAATACAAACGGCTGATCGAGACGTTTCATTACTCCATCACGCCGTATTACCTGTCCCTCATTGACTGGTCCAACCCTGAGGACCCGATCATGAAACAGTGTCTTCCCGATCTTAAGGAAGTGGACTTTCAGATGGTCGGCGACAATGACCCCCTTGAAGAAGAAGAAGACATGCAGGCGCCCGGGCTGGTTCACAGGTATCCCGACCGGGTGCTCGCGGTCATTACGAACACCTGCGCCATGTATTGCCGGCATTGTACCCGGAAGAGGATATGGCACGAAGGTGAGACCATCCGATCCAGGACCGACCTTCTGGCCATGATCGAGTACGTCCGGGCCACGCCGGAGTTGAGAGAGGTCATCGTCTCAGGCGGCGATCCCCTCATGATGAACCTGGACGTGCTCGACTGGTTCCTGGGTGAACTCAGGAAGATCTCCCACGTCGAAGTCCTGAGAATCGGCACTCGGGCCCCCGTGGTGCTTCCCATGAGGATCACGGACGACCTTGCAAAGATGCTTGCAAAACACAGGCCCCTCTGGGTGAATACCCAGTTCAACCATCCCAGAGAGGTGACCCCCGAGGCGCAGGAGGCCTGCGACAAGCTCCTCCGGGCCGGCATCCCGGTCTCCAACCAATCCGTCCTGCTGAAGGGCATCAACGACTCGGTGGAAGTGATGAAAGAACTCTGCCACGCCCTGCAGAGGATCATGGTCAGGCCGTATTATCTCTTCCAATGCGACCCGGTGAAAGGGGTTGAACATTTCAGGACCAGCATCTGGAAAGGGATGGAAATCATCGAGCTGATGCGCGGCTATACCGGCGGCCTCTGCATCCCCACCTTTGTCGTGGATGCCCCCGGCGGAGGAGGCAAGATTCCACTGCAGCCATTCTATCTCCTGTCCACCATAGACAAGGATGTGATCCTGAGAAATTATGAGGGGATGATTGTGAAGTATTACAATCCTCAGGAGAACGACTTTATAAGGCCGAGACGGAAGAACGGTAACGGCAACGGCAAGGATTCCGGCGCCGCTCAGCTCATCCGTGGGAATAAGCAGGCCTTGGTCCCGGAGGAAAACCCGAGATACCGAAGGAGAAAACAGAAAAACTCTCTTTTCAAGATACAAGGAGAGACCAGATGAAGATCGGTCTGACCTATGATCTGAGGAAAGAATATCTTGAAATGGGATTCACTGAAGAGGAGACCGCCGAGTTCGACAGCGAGGAGACCATCCGTGCCCTTGAAGAGACCCTGAGCAGCCTGGATCACGAAGCCGTCAGGGTCGGCAATATATTTGAACTGTCCAGACGGCTATCCGCAGGCGAAAGATGGGACCTCGTCTTCAACATCTCGGAAGGGTGTCACGGAAGAAACAGGGAGGCCCAGGTGCCCGCGCTCCTCGAGGCCTATCAAATCCCCTACACCTTCAGCGATCCCTTAACCCTTGCCGTCTGTATGGACAAGGCCGTGGCCAAGAGCGTGGTCAGGGACGCGGGGATTCCCACACCGGAATCCCTCACCGTGGACTCCATGCAAAACCTGGAAAAGAGCGCCATCAGCCTTGGGACCTCCTTCCCGCTCTTTACCAAACCGGTCTCCGAGGGGACCGGCAAAGGGATCACCGCCGAATCCATCGTATGGGACATGGACGCATTGAAGAGGCAGTGCTCGGCGCTGCTCATCCGGTATCACCAGCCCGTTCTCGTCGAGACCTATCTCCCCGGCAGGGAATTCACCATCGGCATCGTGGGGACCGAAAACCAGGCCAGGGTGATCGGAGTTCTCGAGGTCAAGCTCAACCAGAACGCGGAACCGCTTGTCTATACCTTCGCCAATAAGGAGTTCTGCGAAGAGAGGGTGGAGTATCTCCTTGTGAAGGACAAGGCGATCATCCAAGAGGCATCGGATGTCGCGATCAGGGCATACCGGGCGCTTGGATGCCGGGATGCAGGCAGGCTGGATCTCAAAGCCGACAAGAACGGGAAGCTTTATTTCCTCGAAATGAATCCTCTGGCCGGCCTTAACCCGACCCATTCCGACCTTCCCATCCTGTGCAGCAAGGCGGGAATCGGGTACAGACAACTGATCTCGGATATCATTCGTTCCGCTCGTGAGAGGAAAGCAAAAGACCGCGTGTTTAAACATGACTCCCGCACATCTACGCTCAATTAGTCAGGTCACTCTTTTTATATGAAAGTCGCGCTTTTTTACAATCAACCCATCACCGGCAAACCCGATTCAGAGGACGTGCTCGACGAAGTGGAGCTGATCATCGATGCCCTGGATCATCTCGGATATGATTATGAAACCTTTATTCTCGACGGCGGATCTCAGACCTGCGCATTAAGCGAGGAACTCTGCCTTCTCCTCAAACAGTTAAAACGGCACTCTCCTGACGTGGTTTTTAACCTGGTCGAAAGCGTGAGGGACCAGCAGAGGTATTTCCCCGTAGTCGCCTCGTTCTTTGAAATTTCGGGTTACCCTCATACCGGTTCCCCATTTGACGCCCTTCAGACCACCACGGACAAGATCCTCGCCAAGTCCATCCTGACGGCCCGGGGCATCCCCACCCCTTCCTGGGATCAGTACAGGAGTAACCCGGCGTGCGGTCCTGATTTCCGGATCGCACTCAACCCGCCCGTCATCATCAAACCCGCCTGCGAGGATGCATCCGTAGGCATAGATGATCGTTCCGTGTTCCATGACCTTGCGGCGCTTCTCCCTGAACTTCCCGAAATATACAAAAGGCACAAAGGCCAGCCGCTCCTGATCGAGCAGTTCATCGATGGGAGAGAGTTCAACATCTCATTGCTCGAACATCGAGACGGGACCGTGGAGGTCCTGCCCGTGGCTGAAATGGTCTTTGAAAGCTGGCCCGAAAAAAAACCGAGGATCGTCAACTACCATGCGAAGTGGGACAAAAACTCCTTTGAATATCACCATACGGTGAGAACGTTCAACCCTGAGAACGCCCCCATCGAAGCCATCAAAGAGACGGCATTAGACTGCTGGCATGCGTTCAACCTGCGGGGATACGCACGGGTGGATATTCGTTTGAGTCCGGAAGGGAAGGTCTATGTGATCGAGGCGAATGCCAATCCGTGCATTGCTTCTGACTCGGGGTTTATCATGTCGGCAAAAGAGCGCGGCTACAAAATCCAGGATGTGATAAAAGAGATGATCGATGTCGCAGTGCAGAAAAAATAGGAAACCTTAGCGGCCCAATTCGTAAATATACACAGTGACAGAAGTCGTAATTAGTTTGTCATTGTCCGGCTTGCCCTCGGTTTACCGGGGCTTGACCGG
>MNYV01000095.1 GCA_001873285.1 Nitrospirae bacterium CG2_30_53_67 | reverse complement strand
CAGTCCATTAAGATCACGGCATCGAGCGGGCTTTCTGAGGAAGAGATTCAAAAGATGATCCAGGATTCGGAATCGCACAGACAGGAAGACCACAAACTGAAAGAACTGGCCGATGAGAGGAACGCCTGCGATGCGCTGGTCTACAATACGGAGAAGACCATCAGGGAATATCGGTCTAAAATGGATCCTTCGGACCTTGCCTTCATTGAGGAAGCCCTGAAGTCGGCGCGGCGCGCCTTACAGGGGTCCGATGCTGCCGAGATTCAAAAAGCCAAAGACGAACTGAAGAAGAGGTCCTACAAGTTTGCCGAGCAGATTTATAAAGATCCTCAATCCTCCGAAGGCGCGGTCTATGAGATCGATCCTGATGAGGACAAGGTCAATCTTGAAGAATGATCATCTATGGATAGAAAAAGAGATTATTATGACATTCTGGAGATCCACCAAAACGCTTCAGATGCAGAGATCAAAAAGGCGTACCGCCGTCTTGCCATGAGGTATCATCCGGACAAGAACCCGGATGACAAGGAAGCCGAAGGCCGCTTCAAAGAAGTCAATGAGGCCTATGAAGTTCTTTCAGACCCCCAGAAGCGCGCGACGTACGATCAGTTTGGGCATACCATGGGTTCAAACGGTTTTGCCGGTTTCCGGACGGAAGGGTTCGGCGGTTTAGGGGATATCTTCGGAGACATTTTCAACGATTTTTTCGGGGGAAGCGCGGAGGCCAGGCAGAGAAGGCCTCAGAGAGGCTCGGACCTGCGCTACAATTTGGAGATCAGTTTTGAAAATGCGGCCATGGGCCTTCAGACGGAGGTGGAGATCCCGAGGATGGAGACCTGCGGTGAGTGTCGTGGCCGCCGGACTGAGAAGGGCCGGAGCCCTGAACGATGCCCGACGTGCAGGGGGCTCGGTCAGGTGCGTTACCAGCAGGGTTTCTTCAGCATCAGCCGGCCCTGCAGTCATTGCAACGGCGAAGGTGTGGTCATTACCCACCCCTGCAAGACGTGCGGAGGGAAAGGACAGGTCCAGGCGGTTCGGACGATCAGCGTGAAGATCCCTCCCGGTGTGGAGACCGGCACAAGGCTTCGGCTGAGCGGAGAAGGCGAGGCCGGAATGAACAACGGCCAGAGGGGCGACCTGTATGTGGTCATCCGGGTCAAGGATCACGAGTTCTTTGCACGTGAAGGGAACAACATCCTCTGTGAGTTTCCCATCAGTTTCAGCCAGGCGGCGTTGGGCGACCGGATCAGGGTCCCTACGCTCCACGGTCCGGAGATGATCGAGGTCAAGCCGGGGACCCAAAGCGGAAGCGTGATCATTCTGAGGGGCAAAGGGTTTCCGAGCCTGCACGGCTACAGCGTCGGGGATCAGCTTGTTAGGATTCAGGTGGAGACGCCCACTCATCTCAACCCCAGGCAGAGAGAACTGCTTGAAGAGTTTACTCGGATCAGCGGTGAGGATGTGCATCCCATCAGCCGGAGTTTTTTTGAAAAAGTCAAGGGGATCTTCGGGTGAGGGTCTGCGACAAATTTATGGGTACATATTTCTCTAAGAGCGTCATTCCCCGACTCGATCGGGGAATCCATGGTTCGACAAGCTCACCATGACAATTGTCACCCTGAGCCTCTCGAAGGGTGGATTGTGCGGTCGGGTCTGTCCTCCGACTGGATCGGGGGATCGGAGGACAGGTATTTTTGTCGCACACCCTTCGGGTGAGGGTGCTCATGATCCTGGAACGGCGATTCTTTAAAAGGCTTAAGCCGTTCCATACACTCAATGTGTAAGGCAGGCTCTTTTTTCTGCTCAGGTTTCATCTTCCAGTGATAACACACGATCAGCTATTTGGGAGTTTTTGTTGAGATATTTTTTTATCAGCCCGGACCGGGTTTTTAAAGAGACTCTGATGTTGGACAGGGAGAACGGCAGGCATATCCGTGATGTGCTGCGTATGAGAATCGGGGATACCTTGCAGGTTTCAGACGGTTCCGGCCTTGTTTACAGGGTAAAGATCTCAGGGTTCCCCGAGGGTGAGGTTTCATGCGCCATCCTGGGAACATCTTCCATCCCGGATTCATGCTCTCTTAGGATCACCCTCTTGCAGTCCGTTCCCAAAGGAAAAAGGATGGAGTGGCTGGTACAAAAGGCCGCTGAGATAGGAGTCCATGACATCATTCCCATCTACATGGAACGGTCCGTCCGGATTCTCGATCCGGAAAGAACCGGCCACTGGCTTAAGCGATGGCAGCGTATTGCACAAGGAGCCTCCAGACAGTGCGGCCGGCCGGATTTTCCCCGGATCAAAGATCCGGTGATGCTCCATGAAGCCGTGAATCAGGTAGATCACGTCCCTCTTAAAATATTCTTCGATGAGAACGAGAAGGTCAGAACCCTTCGTAAAGTACGAAATGCCTGCCCTGAACCGGGAAGCATCGCCCTCCTGGTCGGGCCTGAGGGAGGAATCTCAAGGGAGGAGGCCGGTCTGCTGAATGAACACGGTTTTATACCGGTCTCGCTGGGGGGCCTGATCCTGCGCTCTGAGACGGCGGGGATCCTTTCAGCCGCCCTGGTTCGGTATGAGTGGGGCGCAGCCGATCCCGCCGGCAAACCGGTGTCCATAGGCCGCTGATCCCCGGAAAGTGAGCGATGAAAAGTTTTTCCTTCAAGATTCTCTACGTCAGTATTTTTGCGCCCTCCATCCTCTATGTCCTGACGCTGCCGTATCTGCAGCTCTGGTTCAGGAATGATCTGACTCGTGTGTTACATCAGCAGCTCATTCAGAACGATTTTGAGCTTCTTCAGGGGAAGGTCAGCCTTTATGATGAAGTGAATAAGAACGTTGTTTCCATACTTGCCAAAAGTCGGGCTGCCCGTCTGGGAGCGGAGACCGGGGTGCGTATCACCGATGCCCAGGAGAACGTCATCTATCCATATTATGAACACCTCCTTTCACCCTTTATCAAAGGCAAGGTTCCGGAAAAGAAACCCGGTTCTCTTTTTGATGAAAATGGATATATCGCGAACCAGGCCGCCGGAAAGGTGGAAGACTACCTGGAGAAATACTCGGAATACATCCAGGGGATGAATATCGTGGTTTCGGTAAAAATCCCGGTGACCTCATGGCTGGGGAGCGGCATTCTGCTGGCCTATATTCTGTCGACGGTGGTTTTTCTATATCTCTATTACCAGCGATCCTCCCTGCTTGAGGAAAAGAGGATACACGATATGGAGGAAAGGTTCGAAACCGAAAAGCGTACGGTGATCGATCAGGTGGAGCATGAACTTCAGGAGGCCCGCAGCAGACTCTCCGATATCAAGACCCAGGAGGACGTGTGGATACAGGAAGTGGAACGGCTGGAAAAGGAGAAGGCTTCCCTGGAAGAAGAGCTCCTTGTGACCATCGAGCAGACCGAGGAGCAGAAGGAAAAGATAGACACACTGGAAGAGAAAGCGGTCAGACATGAAGCGCAGAAATCCAGGTCCGTCAAGGAGGAACAGGCCCTGTCCGAACGTTTTGCAAAACTTTATCGGAATCTGGAAATGGACCGGAAGGCCGTGGAAGATCTTGTCCGTCTGGGGGATGAGAAAATAAAACTACAGGCCGAGGAGATGCTGAAACGGTTGAACGACGGAGATCCCGGTCTTAAGATCAGGAGGAAAATCTCCGGGGTTGAGAAGTGCGATGCCTTTGAGCTGGGTTTCGGATCATCCGGCCGGATCTACTATAGGCAGTCTGAGACCCGGCGGTTCAGGGTGCTCAGGATCGGAACCAAGGCGAGCCAGAGCAGGGATCTCGCCTACCTGCAGGGGAGGGCTGAATAAATTCGATGAAGAAGGCCGTCCTCTCCCTCGATCAGGGTACCACCAGTTCACGGGCCGTTCTCTTTGACCGGGAAGGAAGAATCCTCGCCTCCTCTCAGAAGGAGTTCAGGCAGATCTATCCCAGGCCGGGATGGGTGGAACATGATCCCATGGAGATCTGGGAGACCCAGCTTGACGTTGCCCGTGATGCGATCCGGAAGGCTGGCATAGCCCCGGCGGAGATTGCGGGGATCGGGATCACCAACCAGCGGGAGACCACGGTGATCTGGGAAAGGAAGACCGGGAGGCCGATCCATCACGCCATCGTCTGGCAATGCCGGAGAACGGCCCCAGCGTGCGAGCAGTTGAAGCAGAAAGGGTTGGAGGAGATCATCCGCAAAAAAACCGGACTGGTCATAGATGCCTATTTCTCAGGGACCAAGGTCCAATGGATTCTGAATCATGTAGAAGGGGCCGGAGAGATGGCCTTGAGAGGAGATCTCTGCTTCGGGACCATGGATTCGTTCCTGATTTATCATCTGACCGGTGGCGCCGTGCACGCCACCGATTATTCCAATGCCTCAAGGACCATGCTGTACAATATCCATGAGATGTGCTGGGACCGGGAGATTCTGAATGAGCTTGATATTCCAGAGGCCATCCTTCCGGAGGTGCGCCCCTCAAGCGGGGATTTCGGCTCCACACAGGCGGATCTTTTCGGCGGGGAGGCCATCCCCATTACCGGAGTAGCCGGGGACCAGCAGGCCGCTCTCTTCGGCCAGGTCTGTTTTCAGAAGGGGATGGTCAAGAACACCTACGGGACCGGCTGCTTTATGGTGATGAACACGGGGCCCGCCCCGGTGGCTTCGGGGAACGGCCTCCTCACCTCGATCGCCTGGGGCATCGGCGGGAAGATTACCTATGCCCTTGAGGGAAGTATTTTTATTGCCGGTGCGGCCGTCCAGTGGCTCAGAGACGAACTGAAATTTTTCGACCATGCTGAGGAGAGCGAGGCCCTTGCAAGGAGCGTACCCGATACGGGCGGGGTCTATGTGGTCCCGGCCTTTGTGGGGCTGGGGGCGCCTTACTGGGACATGTATGCGAGGGGAACGATCGTGGGGCTCACCAGGGGGGCCGGACGCGCCCAGATCATCAGGGCGGTCCTGGAGTCCATCGCGTATCAGACCCTCGATGTATTGAACGTGATGCGGCAAGACTCCGGCATTCCGATCCGGAGCCTCCGTGTGGACGGAGGCGCCGTGGGCAACCGCTTTCTTATGCAGTTCCAAGCCGACATCCTGAAGCTCCCCGTGGAAAGGCCCGAGGTTCAAGAGACCACGGCGCTCGGCGCCGCTTTCCTATCCGGTCTCGCTGTAGGTTTCTGGAAGAGCCTGGACGAGGTCTCCAGGATCTGGAGGCTCAAAGAGCGATTCCTCCCAACCATGGTCGAGAGTGAAAGAAAGGCCCTCTGCGCCGGATGGAACAGGGCCGTGAGATGCGCCATGGCATGGAGCCGGCGATGAAGGACTTCCTGGTGATCGCCCACCGCGGGGCATCATTCCTCGCCCCGGAAAACACCATCCCGGCCTTCCGCATGGCCATGGATCTCAAGGCGGGCATGATCGAGACCGATATTCGTCTTACTGCCGACCGGGTCCCTGTGCTCTCTCATGATGCAGACATCAAACGGATCACGGGGACGACTCTTCCCATCCATGACTTCACGCTGGCGGAGCTCCTAAGATACGATTTCGGTTCCTGGTTTTCAGATCCGTTCGCCGGAACCCGGATCCCGACCCTTGAAGATCTCCTCTCTCTCACCAAGGGAGAGATCCCCCTGAACCTCGAAATCAAGAAAGATGCCCCCCGGTCCCAAGGGATCGAAGAGAAGATCCTGGAGACCGTCACCGCAAGAGACATGGAAGATCAGGTGCTGATTTCCTGCTTTGACCTTCATGCCCTGAAGATCGTCCGGGATCTCCGGCCGGCAGTCCGGATCGGGATTCTCTATGACGGGAACGGGCACTGGAAGCCTTTGCTTGACCGGGCCTTGGAATTCAAGGCCGTCTCTTTTCATCCCGAGGAGCAGTCCGTTACCCCGGACATGGTCCATGCCTTCCACAGCAGAGAAATCCGTGTCTATCCCTACGTGGTGGACCAAATCTCCCGAGTCAAAGAGCTTGAGACGTGGGGCGTGGACGGGGTCTTTACCAACCGGCCGGAGATATTCCGGTAACTCCCCGATCTTTTCTATTTAAGAAAAGTTCAAATTATATTCGGTCTTTCCAATAGTCCGGTTTTCTATGAAGATGTGCAATGGCAACTATTAAAATTTCATCCTTCCGAATTTGATACATGATTCCATAAGGGAAGCGCCGAGTCTGAGTCCTTCTGGTTCGCTTTGAGCAAGACGGCCATGCTTCGGGATATTTTCCAATTCTATCAAGAACGTTCAATACTTCGCTCAGAAAAGCTTCACCAAGTCCGGATACTTCATAGTTGTAATATTCGATGGCTTCATACAGTTCAATCTGTGCTATTTCCAAGAATCGGATCCTCATTTCGGATCCTGCTTATATTTTTCAAGAATTTTTTCCAATGCAACAACCTTAATCTCTCCACGTTCATAAGCATCAATCCGGTTCTCAGCCTCCTTTACCCATAATTCGTCAATCTCTGCATCAGGTTTGTCCAGGCTATAAATCAGTTTGTCGATTAGTTCCGCTTTTTCTGCAGGTTTTAGATTCAATGCCTCTTTCAGAATTCTATTCGGGGCAGCCATGTCACTCTCCTTCTATTCATTTCATTCACTATCAAGGCCTGATACCCTCACACATTCATGTATATAATACCTCCGAGTTGTTTGTCAAGTTTTATGGAAGAGTCATGAAGTTTTGGCGCCGCTCTTTCAGTACTGAGAGATATTATCCCATCGGTCAAGTGGGATTCCACTTTATTCCGTCACTTCCCGGATCGCCGCTCCGGTGATTGCAACCATCTCCCGGATCTCTCCCTCTTCCATGCAAAGAGGCGGCATCAGGACGATCACGTTGCCGAGAGGTCTGATGATCATCCCTTTCTTCCGGGCCTCGAGGATCACCCGGTGGCCTACTTGATCCTTTAATGGATAGGGCTCTTTGGCCGCCCGGTTCCGAACCAGCTCGATCCCGACCATGAACCCCTTCTGCCTCACCTCACCCACGTGATTCAATCCTTGTAAACGAGCCAGTTCCTCTGAAAGGCACTGGATGCGTGCCTGGAAACCCGGCAGGACTTCTTCGGGCGAAAGCAGGGAAATGCTGGCCAGCGCCGCCGCGCAGGCCAGGGGATTTCCCGTATAGGTGTGGCCGTGGAAGAAGGTCTTGAATTCCTCATACGGCCCCAGGAAGGCATCAAAAACCTCCTGCGTAGTCAGGGTCGCGGCCAGGGGAAGGTATCCCCCGGTCATCCCCTTGGCCAGGCAGAGGAGATCGGGCGTGACCCCTTCCTGTTCACAGGCAAATAGCGTTCCGGTGCGCCCGAATCCCGTGGCTACCTCGTCGGCAATCATCAGCAGATCATATCGTGTGCAGATCTTCCGGACACGGGCGAGATAGCCCGGAGGGGCGGTCAACATCCCCGCCGCGCCCTGGACCAGCGGCTCGATGATCAGGGCGGCGGTCTCTTCATGGATCCGGCGGACCGTGTTTTCAAGCTCATCGGCACAGGCAAGGCTGCATGAGGGATACGTCATCTCCAGCGGGCATCGGTAGCAGTATGGAGAAGGGGCAAAATCACAGGGGAACAGAAGGGGATGAAAGAGATCATGAAACAGAGGTATTCCCCCTACGCTCACCGAGCCGATGGTGTCTCCATGATAGGCGTTGGTCAGGGCAATAAAGCGGGTCTTTTTACAGGACTTGCCCATCCGGTGCTGAAAGAACTGGAAAGAGATCTTCAGGGCGATCTCCACGGCCGTGGATCCGCTGTCCGAATAGAAGACCTTTTCAAGACCAGGAGGGGTGATTTTCACGAGTTTTTTTGCCAGCTCAATGGCCGGGACATTGGAGATGCCGAGGAGCGTGGAATGCGAGACCCGGTCAATCTGCTCCTTGATGGCCCGGTCGATCTCAGGCCTCCGGTGGCCGTGCACATTGACCCAGAGCGAGGAGACACCGTCCATGTAGCGTTTGCCGTGGATGTCGAAAAGATAGACCCCCTCAGCCCGTTCGATGATCAAGGGAGTTTCTTTCTCATATTCCTGCATTTGAGTGAACGGGTGCCAGATGTAGCGCCGGTCATCGTCCTCCAGTTCTTTCAGACGGTCTCTTTCCTGATCCATGGGTCCTTTCTCCCTCTTGAAGTTGTCATGACTTGATCATAAAATGAAACATAGAAGATTTTAAGAAGGTATGATAAAATGAATATAAAGTGTAAGCAAGATAATTTCTTTCATGGAGAAAAGGATATGGAAAGAGATGACCGGGCGCCTGGTTTGAAAAGATTTTTCCAGAAATTGACCCTCCTTTGTTTTCAACAGCTTTTCATTGATAATATGCCGGTTGCGGATTATGTCTCAAGCCTGCTTGCCCGTTTTGCCTCTACGGACCGGCTCTATAAGATCAAGAATGCCCTGGGCGAGAGGGTAGAGTATATGGTAGACTTCCTCACGGAGGCGAATTCCGCCATGGATCTGCAGAGCGACCGGTTCAGTCCGTTCAGAGAGCGGGAGATCAGGCAGCATATCGGTGATTATACACTCTTCATGACCGGGATTTACCGGGATTTCGTAGTCAAGGGTTCCTCACTCAAATATTATATGGACCAGGGAAAATACTCCTACTCCACGGTCTCGGAATTCGACCGTCTGGCCGAAAAGCAGGGAGCGGAAATCTTTCAGGACCTCTCCAGCCGTTTTGAATATTATTCCTGGGTGCTGGATTATATGAAAAAGGTCTATTTCAAAGACGCTTCAGTGTTGGGGCCCTACCGAGCCTCCATTCAAAGCCTTGCGGAGTGGTAAGGCCTCCATTTCGGACAAAAAAAGATCCCCCGACCTGGGGGATCTTTTTTTTTGTCTTGTGGGCAGTAACCGAGAGGTTTACCCGTTGCAGGCCGGGACATCCTGGCATGAAATATAAGGCGTGGTCGTACCATTCACAGTGATGTCGATACTGGAATCAGAGTGAATGGATATGACTGCATCTCCGTTTCCATGGAGGCTGACCTGTCCTCCGGTAGGGCAGGAGAAGTCATATGGATAGAGTACCGGTTCCTGTGTAGTGACCTGAACCCAACCGTCCATGCAGGTCGTCTGGACAAAGCCATCCATTGAGATTTGATATTGTGAGCCGGTATCTCCGAATCCGATCATGAAATTGTCGTAGGTTTCACTGAAGGGAGTACCCGCATCGTCTCCGGAGATGGTTCCGGTTACATTTACCTTCATGCTTTGGATCGCTATGGCTGTCTGATCCCAGACAATGTCTGTCACATTCATGGTGGCATCAAAATCGGCCGTATAATTCTCTACAGAGTCATGGCCATTGAATTTCAGGGTCATGCTCATTGACGAGGGTTCTGCGCAGGAACTGCCCGGAACCGTGACGTCCATGGTCCCATTGAGATCAACCCCGGACTCCACGCAGTTGTTCATGGTGATGGTCATATGCAGATTGTTTATTTGGGAGCAATCTGAGATGTCTATATCTCCATTCGGTCCGTCCCAGTTCATGGAAAGGTCCACGGTTCCACCCCCCTCGCAGGATTCCGGGGGCGTATCCGGCTGCTGAGATCCAAGGGCATTGACTTTACCTCCCCGGGACTCGGCGTGCATCTTGTTTAGAATTCTCTGAACATTCTTGAATAATGGAGGCTGGCTATTATCAGAAGAAGATGCTCCAACAGACTCTTCTGATATGAATGATTCAATCGCATCGTTGATTAAAGAACCGGTCTGAAGTATATCCGTGGTATGAGAAGAACTCGATGCATTCAGGGTTGCCAGTGTTTTTGTGTTTTCCGGTGTGGTGGACGTATTTTCCGAAGCAGGGTTCCCGCCGCCCCCGCCTCCTCCACCCCCGCATCCGCCCTGAATAAACGGTGTAAATGCCAAGACAACAATGAGAATAACGACCATTTCAAGAAATTTGTTGTTCTTCATATCCCCTCCCCATGTTGGAACAAAAAAATATTGAAAGTAGAAAGATTTTCTACGAATTTTGTATATTCTAAAAACATGTGAATGTCAACCGATATTATTTAATAAATAATATTATGACAAAATATCCATTTCAATAAGGCATTCCTATATCTTCTTGAAGCAAATTTAAATGGACAGAGGGTCTTAAGTTATGTTAAAAAATAACGGGTAGAGAAACTTCCGGCTCATCGAAGAATTCAGACCATGTTTTAAAGTATTATGGAATCAGAAGAATCGGGGAACTCCCGGTTCCTTGTTGTATCATGCCTGAAAGAGGGGAGTGACCATGCAATTGCAGCAGACGATCAATAAAAAATACGGCCTGGAAAACCACGGGATCAAGAATGTCGGGAATGTCTATTGGAATCTGACCACCGGGGCCTTGTATGAAGAGATCGTCCGGAGAAGGGAAGGGATGATCCTGCACCGGGGGCCCATTGCCGTGAAGACCGGGCATTATACGGGCCGGGCCGCAAACGAAAAGTTCATTGTCAAAGAGCCTTCAAGCGAAAGCCACGTCTGGTGGGGGCAGGTCAACCGTCCCATCGAGAAGAAGAAGGTGGACTTCCTCTTCCTTCGGCTGCTGGCCTATATCCAGGGCAAGGATCTCTATATTCAGGACTGTTATGCCGGGGCCGACCCCAAGTATCAGGTCCCGATCCGCATCATCACAGAGACAGCCTGGCATAATCTTTTCGTCAGGAACATGTTCGTCCAGATCGAGGACAAGGAGAAGCTCGCGAATCACGTGCCTGAGTGTACGATCCTGAATGTCCCTCATTTTCATGCCAACCCGGAACTCGACGGGACCAACTCCGAGGCCTTCATCATCGTGAACTTCGGCAAAAAACTGATCCTCATCGGGGGGACCAGCTATGCCGGCGAGATCAAGAAGTCGGTCTTTACGATCCTGAACTATTTTCTTCCAAGGGAGGACAAGGTTCTTCCCATGCACTGTTCGGCCAATGTGGGCGAGTCCGGTGACGTGGCCGTCTTTTTCGGACTTTCGGGCACGGGCAAGACCACCCTTTCAGCGGACCCTGAGCGAGGCCTGATCGGAGACGATGAGCATGGATGGAGCGACCACGGGGTCTTCAATTTTGAGGGGGGATGCTATGCCAAGGTGATCCGTCTTTCCCCCGAGGCGGAGCCCCAGATCTACCGTTGCACCCGGCGGTTCGGGACCATTCTGGAAAATGTCGGCGTGGATCCGGAGACGAGGCGGGTGGACCTGAATGACGCCACTTTGACCGAAAATACCCGAGCGGCCTATCACATATCGGCGATCCAGGGGTCCGTGATTTCGGGCATGGGCGGGCATCCGAAAAACATCATCATGCTGACCTGCGATGCCTTCGGGGTCATGCCTCCGGTCGCCCGTCTGACACCGGAGCAGGCCATGTACCATTTCCTCTCCGGGTATACGGCCAAGGTGGCAGGGACGGAAAAGGGGATAGGGGATGAGCCTCAGGCCACGTTCAGCACCTGTTTCGGCGCTCCCTTTATGGCCCTTCCGCCGGGCGTATATGCCACCATGCTCGGGGAAAAGATCATGAAATACCAATCGGACTGCTGGCTGGTCAATACGGGCTGGACCGGGGGCGCCTACGGCGCCGGGAAGAGGATGGATATTGCACATACCCGTTCGATCCTGCGGGCCATCCTGAGCGGCAGGCTCAAGGAAATCCCGACCCAGGAAGACCCCTTCTTCGGGCTCCACATTCCGGAGTCCTGTCCGGATGTGCCCAAAGAGGTCCTGCAGCCCAGGAACACATGGAAGGATCCAACAGCCTATGACACAAAGGCCAAGGAACTGGCCGGACTCTTCCACAAGAATTTTAAAAATTATTCCGACAATGTCCCTGATGAAGTCAAGAGCGCCGGGCCAAAATTCGGACGGGATGAGTAGTTTCAACCTGTACAAATCCCACCTCACCGTTCGGCTGAGCTCACGCCGAAGCCTCCCTTTTCCAAAGGGAGACCCCCTCTTATTTAAGAGGGGGTAAGGGGGAGTTATCCCTCTGAGGAGGGAGGAGGGGAGATTTTGCAATCCGTGTCAATTCTATTCCGAGACCCTTGAGTAAGAAGTTTAGGCGGCTTTCCCGGATAACAGGATAAAAGGAAAGCTCTTTTCCTGGCGTCCTCTCTACAAAGACTCGATCGTACATGGTTCACACCGGCCTTCAGCAGATCAAATCCAACCCGCCCGGTTTTTTAAAAAAGAACCGGATTGGTCTTCTGGTCAATCCAGCCTCTGTGGATTCAGGCCTGGTGCACTCCCGAGTGATCTTCGGAGAACTCTGCGGCAGGAATCTTAAGGCCCTTTTTGCGCCCCAGCACGGTATCTTCGGGGAGAAACAGGACAATATGATGGAGTCCCCGGACTCGGTGGACCGGGAACTCGGCATCCCGGTTTTCAGCCTCTATTCGGATACGAGGAAACCCACGCCGGAGATGATGAATGAGATGGATATTCTGGTCATTGATCTCCAGAATGTGGGCACCCGTGTCTATACCTTCATTTACACCATGGCTTACTGCCTGCAGGCCGCCGGCGAAACGGGCAGGAAGGTTGTAGTACTCGACCGGCCCAATCCCATCGGGGGACTGGAGGTGGAAGGAAACCTCCTCAAGCCGGAATTCGCTTCTTTTGTCGGGATGTTTTCCCTTCCCATGCGGCACGGCATGACCATCGGAGAACTGGCCCAGTTTTTCAACCGTGAGATGGGCATCGGCTGCGATCTCACGGTCGTCCCCATGCTGGGATGGCGGCGGGGGACCTTTTTCCAGGACACGGGACTCCCTTGGGTGATCCCTTCCCCGAACCTTCCCACGCCGGACACGGCGCTGGTCTATCCCGGGCAGGTCCTGCTCGAGGGGACCAACATCTCCGAAGGTCGCGGAACCACGCGCCCCTTTGAATGCTTCGGCGCGCCCTATATCGAAGTCAAGGATCTCGGCAGAAAGCTGCAGAAATATGCCTTGCCCGGGCTTATCTTCAGGGAACATCACTTTTTGCCGACATTTAACAAATGGAATGGAAAGATGTGCCACGGGTTTCAGATCCACGTCACGGACCGGAACGCCTTCCGCCCCTACCGGACGACCCTTGCCATTCTCCAGTCCGTGATCTCCCTCTATCCCGGGGAGTTCCAGTGGAGAAAGCCGCCCTATGAGTATGAAGAGAAAAGGCTTCCGATCGATATCCTGACCGGGGACGATGCCATACGCAGAGATCTGGAAGGGATGAAGCCCCTTGCCGAGATCGAAGAGGGGTGGCGGCAAGACCTCGACTCTTTTAAGGCTCGGCGGGAACAGTACCTTCTCTATGCCGGCGGTTGACCAGTTGACAACTCTTCCGGTTCCTTCGTATACTAAGTCCCTGGATTCATAAATTCGATGACGAGAATTGGCATGAGTAAACTCGAATAAACAACAGCAGTTTCCTTGTGTAGATTCGTGTCCATTCGTGGCCAAAAGGTTTTTGTTTTCTCTTGGTGGAGATCATGAAAAAATACGATGTTCTGGTTATGGGTTCAGGACCCGCCGGGGAAAAAGGGGCCATCCAGGCCGCGAAGCTTAAACGCCGTGTAGCCGTCATCGAGAAAAACCCCTTCATCGGTGGAGCAGGCCTTCAGACCGGTACCATCCCGAGCAAGACGCTTCGTGAAACCGCTCTCTATCTCTATGGCTTGAAACAGCGGGTCATCTACGGTTTCCATTGTGACCTGGGGAAGAACGTCAAGTTCCAGGAACTGATGCATAGGAAGGATACCGTGGTTCACCGGCAGATGGAGGTGATCATAGACCAGTTCACCCGCAACGACGTGGAGATCATCTATGGCGAGGCCTCTTTTGAAGACGCTCATACCCTTGCAGTCAGGGACAGCCAGGGGCGGGTGGAGAACTATCAGGCGGATGTGATTCTGATTGCCGTAGGTGGGAGGCCCAACCGCCCGCCCGAAGTCCCCTTCGGAGAACCCACGGTTTACGACAGCGACACCATCCTGCAGATTGATACCATCCCCCGCTCCCTGACCATCATCGGCGGAGGGGTGATCGGATGTGAATATGCATCCATCTTCGCCTGTCTCGGAACCGAGGTCACAGTCGTAGAAAAGCAGGAGCGCCTCCTGACTTTTGCCGATCAGGAAATCGTGAATTCGCTCTCCTATTGGATGCGCCAGTCCGGAGTGGTCCTGAGGCTTGGAGAAGAAATGTCAAAGATCGAGGTTGAGCATCCAGGCCGTGTGGTGACTCATCTCAAGAGCGGCAAACAGGTGGTCTCGGAGAAGCTCCTGTTTACCCTCGGCAGATCTGCCAACACAGAAGGTCTGAACCTGGAGAAGATCGGCGTAAATATAGGGAAGCGGGGGAGGGTGGAGGTGGACCAGGAATACAGGACAAGCGTGCCGAGTATCTTTGCCGCAGGTGACGTCATCGGCGGGCCTGGCCTGGCCTCGACCTCACAGGAGCAGGGACGCCTGTCCATGTGTGCGGCCCTGATGCAGGAGTGCCCGGTCTCGGGTCCATCGAACATCCTCCCCTATGGGATCTACACGATTCCCGAGATCTCCATGGTCGGAGAGACCGAGGAGAGCCTCACCAGGCAGGGGATCCCCTACGAGGTCGGGCAGGCCTTTTTCAATGAAGTGGCAAGGGGCCAGATCATCGGCGATATCTATGGGATGCTCAAGCTCCTGTTCCACCGTGAGAACCGCAGGCTTCTGGGGGTGCACATCATCGGGGAGCGTTCCACCGAGCTCATCCACATCGGACAGGCGGTCCTGAGCTTCAACGGGACCATTGATTATTTTATCAACGCGGTCTTTAACTACCCCACGCTTTCGGATGCCTACAAGGTGGCGGCGCTGAACGGGGTCAATCGGCTGTGAAATAGGGGCCATCCCTATTTTATTGATATTTTTTTTGTCATTGTCCGGCTCGACCGGACAATCCAGTTTGTTTTATCTGGATTCCCCGATCGAGTCGGGGAATGACATGCCTTGCTATGAGTGACGTGAGGGACGGACCCTATTGGCCCATAAGGAGAACGACCGTGCCGAAACAAACAAAGAATGTAGTCGAAATAGAAGGCATCACCCTGCATTTGAGCCATCCGGTGGACATCGAGAGTCAATGGATCGGTCAGAAGGAGATCCTGCGGCAGCTCCTTGCCTGCTGGATCGTGGTGGACAAGGATGATCTGCCGCTCGCTCCG
>MNYV01000094.1 GCA_001873285.1 Nitrospirae bacterium CG2_30_53_67 | reverse complement strand
TATCCAGCTGAGCTACGGGCGCTAAATTTTACTTCATAAAATTTAGAATTTTTGCTCCGCAAAGGCACCTTTAATCGAAATGCTTTACCCCTCACCCTTGCCCTCTCCCACAAGGGGCGAGGGAACTGCCGGCGGGCTTCCCCTCCCTTGATGGGAGGGGATTGAGGGGAGGGTGTTTTTTAACCGATTGCGATCAGGCCCCTTTGAGGGGCCGGCAATCGTAATACCTCCGGCTTTGCCGGAGGATATTTATTTCTGCTCCCGGATCTCCTGCTGGACTTGTTTAAGCCTACGGATCTCATCCTTGAGCTGGAAGATCTGATCCATGATCCTATTACCGTTTTCCTGAACCGGAAGATTGTACTGGAGCTTTCCGTCCTCAAGGATTCGATCTTTCACAGGCGCATTCAGGAGTTTCTCTTCCATCTTCTCGAAGAGACGGGCGTTCAGGATTGCAGGCCGCGCAGCCTCGGCAATAGCCTCCAGGAACCGAAGTTCCCTTTCCGTAAAGGTCTTGCTGCTTCTGGCCGAACGGAGCAGGAGCGTCCCGACGATCCTGTCCCCAAGAACCACGGGAATCAGGACCAGAGACTGAAAACGGATCTTTTCAAGGCGCTCCCGCACAGGGGCCATAATCGGAGCGCTCCCGATATCCTGGATAACCAGTATCTTTTTCGAATCAACCACTTCAAGTATTTCGGGATACTTCTTGAGATCAATTTCAAGGTTTTGCACATCAGGGCTGTCGCTCGATGCCTCCACCACGCCGGTCTGCCGGTCCTCTCTCACCCTCACGAAGGAACAGCGTTCCGCTTCGATCATGCCCGTGATCTGTCTGACCAGGGTATAGAGGAGGTCATACATGGATTTCTTTTCATACAGGGTATGAATCATCTTCTGGATGACATGAAGATCCTCTTTCTCGCTCAGCAATCGGTCGAGTTTTTCTTTGATCTCAACCTGGCGCTTCACCCTGACGATGAGATCATCATCCTCAAACGGTTTTGTAATAAAGTCATTGACGCCCAGTTCCAGTTTTTTCAATGAAGCGGCGCTATCGCCATGGGCGGT
The DNA here is from genome assembly GCA_001873285.1 of Nitrospirae bacterium CG2_30_53_67. Taxonomy (NCBI): domain Bacteria; kingdom Pseudomonadati; phylum Nitrospirota; species Nitrospirae bacterium CG2_30_53_67. The sequence continues at coordinate 9,532 of MNYV01000094.1, read as the reverse complement.
CAACATGATGACCGGGATCTCGCTGGTCTCAAGGTTCTCGTGAAGGAACTTGCACATCTTAAGCCCATCCATCTTCGGCATGACCACGTCCAGGAGGATCAGGTCCGGACGAAAGGCCATCACCTTATGTATCCCATCCAGGCCGTCCGATGCCTCCTCCAAGAGGTAATGCCCGTCAACCAGCGCCTCTCTGATTCTCCTACGTGCTGCTGCGTCGTCATCCACAATCAGGATCCTCACGGGCATCGTCATACCAACCTCCTTATTGATGTTAATTATATTATAACCTATTTTTTGTTTGTGGACAAACAAATAAGTGTCAATTGAATGGCTCTTTCCCGCAGGGGCGGCAAGGCGGCGGGAGGAGAGACATCCCTCAACCTTCTTGTTTTTACGCCAATTAAACCAGCTCGGAATTCTATAAAGGATTCGTCAAAAAATCTTTGCCGGAGCAGAATCTATCCGCTTGCCAAACAGGGTATTCTTAAGATATAGGTATATGCAGTACTGGAAAAAGTCTTCTTCGGGAGAATCAAATGAACATCATGGTCTCAGGGGTCCGGATACTCCCTGCGCATCTCAAAAAGGTTCACATATTCGTTGCTGCAGTTCTTTTCGCCTGCATCGGGTTTTCCTTACCGGCCTCGGCCGGACAGGTCGAACCGCTCCCCAATGCATCCTGGGGCCGTCTCCTCACAGAGTTTGTTTCAGACGGGCGGGTCGATTATGAAAGGCTTAAACAGCACCCGGATCTGCTCCAAGAGAGCATCAGGGAATTCGCCGGGATCTCCCGGCAGATTTACGGGGCATGGGATCGAAAGACACAAATCGCCTTCTGGATCAATGCCTATAATCTTTTTACCATCAAGGCCGTTGTTGACCAGTATCCGCCCAAGGGCTGGAACCTCCTTTATCCCAAGGTCAGTATCCGCCAGATCGGCGGGGTATGGGATAAAACGGCTTACAGAACGGCGGGGCAGGTCGTCTCTTTGGACCAGATTGAACACGCCATCCTGCGCGGGGTTTTCAAAGAACCGAGGGCCCATTTCGCCTTGGTATGCGCATCCCTTGGATGCCCGCCCCTCTCCTCCATCCCCTATGAAGGCGAAACCCTGGAGCCGATGCTGGACCAGCAGGCACAAAAGTACATCTCGGATCCGGAACACGGCCTGCGATGGGACGCCGAACACAGGATCCTCTGCCTTTCTCAGATCTTTTCCTGGTTTGGTAAGGATTTTTTTTACTATTTTACCGTCCACCAACTCTTTCAGGATCTTCCCCCGGGAAAAAGTGATGCCTTGAACTTCATCTGGGAACATATCCCGGATGAACTGAAAAAATCATTGACGGAGGGAGCGTTCAGGATTGAATATATGGACTACGACTGGTCTCTGAATGACCTTCATTCATCCTGACAAAAAGGCCGGTCAGGATTGATAAAAGGATTTTTTCTGCTTTGGGCCGTTAATACATTGCCTTTATGGATCATCTCCAAAAGAGTGGGTGAAAACATCAGGGGTCAAGGGGTCAAGGATTCCAGGGGTCAAGTGAAGTGCTAAAAACATAAGGGCCGAGGGTCCTAGGGTTACGCTTCGCGTGTCCCGCTTTTCTTTACCCTTGCCGTCTGCGACGGCTACTACACTAAGGCATCTTGGATTCAAGGGTTCCAGTGTTTTTCTCTGGAGATTTTGCTTGCGTTCCAGTATTTCACTTGACCCCTTGAACCCTGGACCCCTTGAATCCTTTTTACCCACCAAAGGGGAGAAGAACCGTCTTTATTTACACCTGCCGACGGAAGGAGACCATGCAACCGAGCATCCATGTTTCCCGAGAGGTCCTGAACGATTTTTCCAAAGCCGTTGAACTCGAATGGATCGAAACCAACGGCCTCGGCGGCTATGCCTCTTCCACGGTCATCGGGACAAACACGCGCCGTTATCACGGACTTCTCGTCTCCTCGGGACAGGGATTGAACCGCTTTGTCCTCCTCTCCAAGCTTGAAGAGTTCCTGATTATTCGAGGCATGCGGTATGACTTAAGCTGCAACCAGTACAGGGAGACCATCCACCCGGCGGGGCATCTTCTCCTTTCCGGCTTTGAGCGATACCCCTTCCCGACGTTTTATTATGAATTCGATCAGATCCGTCTTAAAAAAGAGATCTTCATGTCCTATGGAGAGGAGACCACGGTCATCCTCTATACCCTCCTCACCCCGGGACAAGGCAAGCTGCACATCAGGCCGCTGATCGCCTACCGGGACTATCATTCCCTGACCCGGGAAAATCCGGCGCTTGACCCCTCGGTGATGGCGGAACAAGGGAAAATCTCCCTGCATCCCTATCCCGGCATGCCGACCTTGATTTTTCATCTCAACGGCGGCTCCTTCACCGGCCCGCCGTACTGGTATCGGGACTTTCTGTATGTCCGAGAGAGGGAACGGGGGCTTTCGGATGTTGAAGACCTGTTCAGCCCGGGTGAATGCATCTTTCCTTTCACGCATGATCACCCCGCGGCCCTGGTGGTGACCTCCGGCGAGAAGGAGCCCGATTCCCCGCAGCAGATACGCTGCCGCGAGGTCAAAAGAAGAGAGCGCATCCTTTCTTCTCTTGCAGTCCGGAATACCATCACCGAATCCCTTGCCCTTGCCGCCGATCAGTTCATCATCAGGGAGAAGACCGGAAGGGCCGCCATCCTTGCCGGATACCCCTGGTTCACGGATTGGGGACGGGATACCATGATCAGCCTTGAAGGCCTTCTGCTCTGCACGGGCCGCTATGACGAGGCTCGAGAGATCCTCGTCTACTATGCCAGGCTGATCCTCGACGGATTGATCCCGAACCGCATCGTAGAGGGGACCGGAGGATGCGAATATAACACCGTGGACGGCTCTCTTCTCTATCTTCATGCGGTGGACAGGTACCTTAAAAGAACAGGAGACCCCCATCTCCTGAAGGCCCTCTTTCCCGCGATGGAAACCGTCATGCTGAAATACCGAAAAGGGACCCGCTTCGGAATCGGGATGGACCCTCAGGACAAACTCATTTATGCCGGGACGCCGGGCCTGCAATTGACATGGATGGATGCGAAAGTGGGAAACTGGGTCGTCACCCCGAGAATGGGCAAACCCGTGGAGGTGAATGCCCTGTGGCATCATGCCCTGCGGCGCATGGATTCCTGGGCGGAATCCCTGAGGTTAAAGAGGGATTATGGATTCCTTGCAGAGAAGGTCCGTGACCATTTCAACAAACGGTTCTGGTATCCCGAAGGGGGGTTTCTGTACGATGTCATCGATACGGAAAACGGCCCTGACCCATCGCTCCGCCCCAACCAGGTGCTGGCCGTCTCCCTGAACTCCCCTCTCATCAGCAGGGAGCGGGCTGTTCGGGTCATGGAGTTGGTCCGGCAGAAACTCCTTACCCCATTCGGACTCCGGAGCCTCAATCCGGATCACCCCGCCTATCGGAAACGCTGCGAGGGGGGGCCATGGGAAAGAGACAGCGCCTACCATCAGGGAACGGTCTGGGCCTGGCTGATCGGTCCCTACATTGATGCCTGCATCAAGGTCTTGCCCGGCCGGGTTGGTATCCATATCATGGAACCCCTGATTGAACAGCTCAAGGTATACGGCGTAGGAACCATAGGCGAGATCTTCGATGGAGACCCCCCGCATCAGCCGGGAGGATCGCCCGCACAGGCCTGGAGCGTGGCCGAGGTCCTGCGGGGCTACCTCGCCCTGAGAGAGCATCTCAAATGAAAATCAGAGCGGGAGCCGCGAGGGGAAGGGAACCGTTAGAATTTTTACATCGGGGTTCGGGGATCATCTCCCTATTGACATGCAGGTCGAATTGGACTATCTATGTAAAGGGGATCAAAAGGAGAGGTTTCAGGCTGAGCCTGCCCCCGAGCAAACAAACATTTCACCCCTTACTTTTGGTAAACCATGGGTAAGTTGAGCGCTTTCTGCCGCGATTTTTTTATTGAACGCCGGACCATTCAGAACAAGATCCTCTTTCCATTCATTGTCTTTTCTTTCCTCGCGATCATCCTTGTGGTGATCCTGGTGGTGAATATCCTGTCTCAGCAGATTGAGAAAAGCACCAGCCGGGATATCCTTGTGTACAAGGAAACCGTGGAGGCCTTCTTCAAGGAGAAAGAAAAACAAACGATTCATTATGGTGATCTCCTGGCCTCTTTTAAAAGCTCCGCCCATGAGACCGAGAGCCCGGTCCTTCATCGGACCATGGACATCTCGCATATGGATCTTCTGATCAAGGAGGGGGTCAGGATCTATATCGAGCCGGAACGCTTTCTTCAGAGCGGAAATCGGGCACAGCGGGAGATGATCAAACGGGGCCTGAAAGGAGAAGAATTGAGTGATCTGATCTTTAAAACCACGGACGGAAAAACCCATCTGGATTATGATGTGGTGGTCCCCTTTGAAAGCAGCGGGAGACCGGATGTTGTGCTGGTGGGGTTCGGTCTGGATGATGAATATCTTGAAGAGGTCAAGTCCAAGACCAAAAATGATCTCTTTATCCTCCACAATGACAAGATCATCTCGTCTACCTTGGAAAACCCGGACTGGGGAGAGAAAATCGAGGCTCGGGTGACACCCGATCTCATCGAGAGAATCCTGGGGAAGGGAGAATCCGTTCTTGAAAAGGTCTATCTGGCCGGCAAGGAGTACAAGGCCGTTTTCTCTCCGCTTCGCATCGGTGAGGAAAACAAAGCCGTCTTCGGCGTCATTATGTCAACCAATGACCTGGCACAGGCCAAAGGAAGTGTGGTGAGCAACTACATCGCGATCTCGCTTGTCATCATGATCATTCTCACCCTGATTAATTTTTTCGTTATCCGCACCATCAGCAGGCCCCTCAGGGAAATGGCCGTCCTGACCGACCGGGTCGCGCAGGGAGATTTAAGCCGGCGAATACGGACGGGGTCCGACGACGAACTTTCCACTCTGGCCGACTCTTTCAACAACATGGTGCAGTCTCTTCAGAAACAACGCGAGGAGCTCGACCTGACGGTGCAGCAACTGATCCATCAGGAGAAATTCGCTTCACTCGGTGAAATGGCCGCAGGAGTCGCTCACGAAGTCGGGAATCCTCTCTCCATTATCGTCGGATACGCCAAGATGCTTTTGAGGAGATGCGGTGATGAAGAGGAGAAAGATCACATCAAACGGATCTCCGAGGCGGCTTTTCGCATTGATCGGCTCACCCGCAGTCTCCTGCTCTATTCCAGACATCCGGCGCAGGAGCATGAGACCGTGGACGTCAACCGGATCATTGATGACTCTCTAACCATGGTCGAACACCAGTTCAAGGAGGAAAAGAACTACCGGATCATCAAGAGGCTCAGCCCGCATGTCAAAAAGATCACCGGAAGTTCCGACAGGCTCCAGCAGGTCTTTGTCAATCTGTTCATCAACGCCTTTCAGGCCATGCCCAAGGGCGGAGTCCTGACCATTACGACAGAAAACAATCCCGGACAGGGATCTGTGGTGATTGAAGTGGGGGATACGGGCATGGGCATCCCGCCTGGAACCCTCTCAAAGATTTTCGACCCGTTCTTCAGCACCAAGCTGAAGGACAAGGGGACCGGCCTGGGTCTGAGCATCACGCAGAGAATCATCACGGATCACGGTGGGAATATCCGGGTGGAGAGCACGCCCGGCCAGGGCGCCACCTTCTTTATTTCGCTTCCCTGTGAGAGTGATCAGGAAAAAGAGCTTGGATAAAAGACCTCTTCTATCGCATCTCAATAAGCTTGAGTCATGAAAAGGATCATTCGGAGCCGCTCTCCCCTTTCGTGTCCGGTTCTCCCTTTTTCCTTTCAGCATCGAGGATCTCTTCGAAGTTTCCCGGATGTTCTTCCATCAGATCCTCCAGGTCTATCTTTCCTGTTATCCATATCCAGCTCATGGGGAAGACACGGCTTTTCAGGTGAACATGATAAAAGTGCCATACAAAGGCGAAAAAGAGGATCAGTATAGCCTCGGTGCTGTGGATCACATAGGCCGCCCCCCATATCCATTTGAAAACAGGGTCAGGAAAGATTCGGACCGCGATCACAGGAAACCAATACATCAGTCCTGTGATGATCATGATCAGGACTACGATCATCACCACCCAGTAATCGAGCTTCTGGATATAAGTGAACGTTCCGAAACGGGGCCTGTCCCCGCCCCGTCCGGAAAGGTACCGGAGATTTTGACAAAGATGGCGAAAGTCCTCAATCCTGGGGATCATACTCAGGCATAGCTTTTTCCTGAATCCCTGAATCCCTAAATAGAGGAGATGATAGAGGAGATCGATCATCAAAATGAGAGCGGAAAAACGATGCAGGCGCCCGGCATTCTCCACGCCTCCCCATAAACCTATCCAAGTCTCAGAGAAGTGCATTTCCGGAAACTTCAGGGCGATACCCGACGCGGCCAGATAGAAAACGGCAATAAAAAGAAGCGCATGCTGTATGCGGAGATGAAGATCCATGCGCTCGACCTTTTTGGGAAGACGCTGGAAGAGCGTCCATGGGATTTCATTTCTCGTATGGCTCGTTCTTGCTTTTCGCCCCAATGACCGAATCTCTTTTGCAATATCGAGAAGAAGGTGAAGACTCAGGACACATACGAAGATCACCAGAAAGGCAACCAGGACCTTTCTGACCCGCAAAGCCATCGGATTGCTGCCCGCATTCAAGGGAGTATGGGTGAATAATTCCGAGAACGCAGGAGTGGCCCCCTCATGGCACCGGGCACAGAGAGAGACCTTGTTCTCCGGCGAGACCGGGGACTCCGGATCCTTGACATCCCGGATCGTATGGTGCCCGTGGCAGACGGCGCATGTCGGGGTCTCCTTGCTTCCGAGGCTGTATTTCTTGCCGTGAAAGTGGGCCTTGTAAGATTGTACTACGGAGACATTGAGATGGTATCTGGATGCGATAACCCGGTTTGCATGGCATTGGCTGCATGTATGGATGAGGTTGGATCGGGCAACCGAGGAGGAAACATCCGACACGGCCTTGATATAATGGATGGGGGTATGACAATCACTGCAGAAGGCCGCATCGGGATTTCCCTTTTCAAAAACTGCCCGGCCGTGGACACTCTGCCTGACCTGTCCGAAGATACGTTCATGACAGCGCCCGCAGGCGGTTAGAGCGTCCGGAAACCGGCTTTTCCGGCTCAACGGTTCAGGATAAGCCGCTAAGGCTGCATTGGACGGTACGCTTTGACGGTGTACCGGGTCAATCGAGGCCACCCGATCTGGGCTGTGACACGAAAGGCACGAGAGATGACCATGAACGGATTTTTGGTGTCTTTGCAGGTGGATAAAATTCTTTCCTGTTAAATTGCTGTGGCAGCCCAGGCACATGGGAGGACTCTGCTTCTCAGGAGCAGAGACTGCTTCAAGAAAAGAGGCCTGAAAGAACATCATCAGGGAAAAGAGAAGCAATAGGTTCAGGCGCTTCATGGTCTGCAGGCCCGGTCAGTTCGGTTTTTTGATCTGGACGATCCCGTACTTCTTCAGTTTCTCATAAAAGTTCGGCCTGGGAATCCGGGATGCACGAGCAGCCTTGGAGATGACCCCGTTGTATTTTTTCAGAAGAAAGACAATATAGTTCCGTTCAAAATTTTCCTTGGCTTCCTTAAAAGGAAGGATATCCTCTGGTTCTCCTGAAGAGGTTTTTGATGGGACCTGGACATCTGCGGGAATTGCAGAAAGTTCAAGCTGCTTGCCTTCGGCCATGAGGATGGCCCGCTCCACATAGTTCTCAAGCTCCCGGATATTTCCAGGCCAGTCGTATTCCAGAAAGAATCGCATCAGTTCCGGGGATACCCTGTCGACATTTTTCCCGAACTCTTTGTTGTAGCGCTTCATAAAATGGTTCAGAAGAAGGGGGATATCCTCGGTCCTCTCCCTGAGCGGAGGGACGTCAATGGTAAAGATATTGATTCGGTAATAAAGATCTTCCCTGAATCGCCCCTTCTCAATTTCTTCCTTCAGGTTCTTGTTGGTGGCAGAGAGGATCCGCACATTAACGGTAAAGGATTTTCGACCGCCGATGGGAAGAATCTCCTTATCCTGCAGGACACGCAGAAGCTTGACCTGGAGGGCCTGCGGCATATCGCCGATCTCGTCCAGAAATAAAGTCCCCCCATCCGCGGCCTTGAACAGGCCTTCCTTGGACGATGTGGCCCCGGTGAAGGACCCCTTTTCATATCCGAAAAGCTCGCTTTCCAGCAGGGTCAGCGGTAAAGCCCCGCAGTTGATGGACAGGAAGGTCTTGTCTCTTCGCGTGCTCAGCTCATGAAGTCTCCTGGCAACCAGTTCCTTTCCGGTTCCGCTATCTCCTTGAATCAGAACCGTTGCATCCGTAGGAGCGACTTTCTCGATCAGATGGAAAACCTCCTTCAACCTGGGAGACTCCCCGATGATGCCGGACCGGGTTTCCACATCCTTGAGCTTCTGCTTCAAAAAAAGATTTTCATCCACCAGTTGTTTGTGAGAAAGGGCGTTCTTGATCGTAATCTCAATGGCATCCGGATCAAAAGGCTTGGTGATATAATCATAGGCGCCGACCTTGATGGCCTCTACGGCGGTCTCGATGGTTGCAAATGCCGTAATCAGAATGACCGGGACGTTCTGGTCTTTTTGCTTGATTTCCCTGAGCACGTCCATTCCGGTCATGCCCGGCATGCTGAAATCGGTGACGACCAGATGCACCTTTTCTTTGTCAAAGATCTCGAGCCCCTCCATGCCGTCGCTTGCCAGGAGGATTTCGTATTCCGAATCCTGAAAGAGCCGCTGAAACATCTCCCTCATGGGAAGCTCGTCGTCGATAAAGAGAATTCGTGCCTTCATTCGGATATCCATCACTTTCCGGAATCAGTGTTTCCTAAGTTCCGGTACGGCTTCATGACAATAGGTGCAAAGTGTCGTATTAATGATCAACTGGCGGTGGCCGCTGAAGCTGTGGCATTGGTTGCAGTGGTACTCGAACTGAACATGGAGGGCGTGGGAGAAAACGCCGGGCGCAGGCTCCTGGACAAAGCGCTCATAGATATGGCACTTGAAACACGGAAGGTCTTTGATCACATAAACCTCGGATCCGGTTTCCTTGACGGATGGTTCGGCTGCCGCTTCGGAATCAAAAGTGAAGGGGACCGGGAGATGCCAGAGCCTTTGGCTTGTCCATGAAATAAGCATGCCGGATAGGATCATCATTAAAAGTGTTTTCTTCATGGAGGATTCCTTAAAGTAATTTATTTACGGTTCTTCTCCCATTTAGTGGGTAAAAAGGGTTCGAGGATTCCAGGGTTCAAGGGGTCAAGTGTTTGTTTTCCAGTGATTTGATCAGTGCCTTGAGCATCCGCTCAACCTCCTCGATATCACTCTTAAGTCTCTTTAACTTCTCATCCCTGATATAACCAAGATCTCCAGCGAGTAATACTTGTGTCTCCAATTCGCAATTAGAACCATAAGAGATGTATAAGGATCTAAGATAATCCAGTGTTGTCTTTCTT
>MNYV01000093.1 GCA_001873285.1 Nitrospirae bacterium CG2_30_53_67 | reverse complement strand
ATCTCTGCTCGTACTCCTGGATGTAGATCTGCAAGCGGGGAAACCTACCGGTATTGTCCTTGGAAAGATGATCTTTCAGGATACTCTTCAGCACGCCGATACGCTTGAAGACGGCCTCTGATTCCTCTTCCGCCTTAAGAGGGTAAAGGAAAAAATTCTTCTCATGCCGTCTGAGTTGTAAGGACTCACTCCTGATGGTGTCCGTAATTTCAAGGAGATGGATTTCATTTCTGATTTTAACGAAGCTGACATACTCAAAGCCTACCAGTATGGCAATGATCGAGGCGCTGATAAAAAAACTTAGGGCCGTCTTTCTCTTCAATAACATAAGGCTGCACTGTCCGACGTTATGAAAACATTCATTATTGGGTAGGTGAATACCTTACCCTTATTCCGGCCCCCTTTCAAGAACAAATCTGTGAGCGCAAAAAACAAATACATTATACCTTTGCAGACACCTTTCCTATATCTCTCCAAGGCAAGACCTCTACACCCAGTCGTCTTTGGCCTTCGTTGCCGCCGTATACAATATAGGGGTGTTTCGCAACATTGTCAGTGATCTTGAGCCACTTCTTAATCCCTGCAAAGTAGTCCTTTGTTATGGTCTGGCCTGATTTTATCTCTATTGGAATAAGGGTATCCGCTTTTTCAACCAGCACATCAATCTCATTTCCCGTGTTGTCTCTCCAGAAATAAAGGTTTGAAGCCAGTCCCCTGTTGTATCTCCCCTTTAACAACTCACTGACAACCCAGCTTTCAAAAAGAGAACCCCGCATGGCGTGTATAGACATTTGCCCGATATCCTGGATACCCAAGAGCCATGCCGCAAGACCGGTATCGTAAAAATAAAGCTTGGGGGTTTTTATCAGTCTCTTTCCAAAATTTCTGTGATGGGGCTGGAGTAAAAATATGATATAACTCGCCTCCAATACCGATAGCCACGCCCTTGCCGTGTTGTGGGTAATACCGCAGTCATTCGCCAGTCCGGAGAGATTCAGGATCTGTCCGGTTCTGGCAGCGCACATACGGACAAACCTCTGAAAGACGCTCAGATCCCGCACGCTGATCATCTGCCGGACGTCCCGCTCAACATAGGTAAAAACATAATTGGCATACCACCCCGAAGGTGAAAGCTCACGGTCATAGAGAGGGGGATAGAATCCTTTAAAGAGCATTTCATTCAAACCTTCGGGCGCTATTTTGCCGGTTTTGAGCTCCGTCAGCGAAAAAGGCAGCAGATGCAGAATGCCCACTCGGCCTGCAAGCGACTGGGTAATTCCGGAAATGAGACCAAACTGCCGGGAGCCGGTCAAGACAAACAGACCCGCCTCTCTTTTTTTATCCACGATTCCCTGGAGGTAAGAAAATAATGGAGGGCAGCGTTGGACCTCATCCAGCACCGCCCCGTCAGGATATCCGGCAAGAAAGCCCCGCGGGTCTTCATTGGCAAATTCCATTTGGTCCGGCTCTTCCAGTTTTACAAATTGTCAATACGATTTACAATCTGTAACTACATTATTTTGACCATCGCTTATCTTTTGGGTCATCGCGGAAGAGTGTTGTTTATTATTCACACGGACCATGTTTTATGCAATAATTCGGATACGGCGTTTGTGGAGTATAAAACCATGCCCTACCGTCTCCTTGCAGATCTCCTTGTGATAGGCCACGTCGCCTTCATCCTCTTCGCGGTTTTCGGCGCGGCGCTGACATTCAGCCGGCCGAAAATCATTTGGCTGCATGTGCCGGCCGTGATTTGGGCCGCGCTTATTGAATTTGCGGGGTGGGTCTGCCCGCTTACCCCATTAGAAAACCGGCTCCGCATGATGGGCGGAGAGGCAGGCTATTCGGGCGGGTTTGTAGAACACTACATTCTTCCGGTCCTTTATCCCGGGATGCTCACGCGGAAGATTCAGGTCCTCCTGGGCATCCTGGTTCTTGCCTTCAATCTCTTTATCTATATACGGTTCATGGGTTCACAAGCAAAAAAGTGACGATCCCGCGGATGAAGAGACTTCACTCGCAGACCTGCGGCGCCAGCATGGCCTCCCTGATCTGCTCCGCCTTTTGCTTCCCGATCATCCTCCGGACAATCGCGAGGCCGAAGCAGAGCGCCGTGCCGGGCCCCCGGCTGGTCAGGATGTTCCCGTCCTCGACCACGGTCTTCTCCTCATAGAGAGCGGCGCCGAGCTTGTCCCTGTAAGAGGGGTAGGAGGTCACACGCCTTCCGTCGAGGATGCCTGCATCGGCAAGCACATAAGGCGCCGCGCAGATCGCTCCGATAAGCTTCCCTTTATCATGGAAGTCCCTGATCAGATCCCTTACCCGCCTGTCGGCATTGAGATGGTCTGAGCCTGGCTGTCCGCCGGGCAGGACAAGCATATCAAAGTCCTCAACCCGTATGGAATCCACCACCGTGTCGGGAATGACCTTGACCTTGCGGGCGCTTGTCACGGGCCCTTGATGCAGGCCGGCGATCAGCACCTCGATCTCCGCCCTTCTCAGCACATCCACGACGGCCATGGCCTCCACTTCCTCAAACCCATCCGCAAGAATCAGGACTACCCTTGCCATATGGATCTCCTTTTGATATCGGATGCCTCTTCTGAAATATAGATCCCCTGCAGCCCACACGGCCTGCGGGTCACTTCCACTTGATGTTGCACCCCATGCTCGGCTTCTGGTCCGGACTGACGGGTTCGCCCCGCAAGATCCGATCCAGGGCGCCGCGCAAATCCTTTCCGGTCACCGGGATTCCGCTCCCCGGCCTCGAATCATCGAACTGCCCGCGGTAGACGAGCTTCAAATCCCCGTCAAAGACATAAAAGTCCGGGGTGCAGGCGGCCTTATAGGCCCTGGCGGTCTCCTGGGATTCATCATAGAGGTAGGGGAAAGGATAGCCGAATGCTTCCGCTACCTCCTTCATCCGTTGCGGCGAGTCGTCCGGATAGTTTCCCGCATCATTGGCATTGACGGCCACGAAGGAGATCCCTTTCTTGATATATTCACTTGAGACACTGACCAGCTCTTCCCGGATATGCTTCACATAGGGGCAATGGTTGCAGATGAACATGACCACCGTGGCCTTGTCCGATTTGAGTTCATTGAGGCGCTTCTCGTCCCCCTCCACCGGGTCCGGAAGGGTGAAGGGAGGAGCGATCGTGCCCAAAGGAAGCATGTTGGAAGCCGTCAGTGTCATGGTATCACTCCTTTGAATTTTCGGGTATCTCCAGTTTCTTAACACTTCTTATTAAAACCGATTTCGTGAACCTTGTCAAATCCGCTGTTTCATTCGTGCCGGGTTCCCCGAACCCTGGCAGCGGGCGCGGCGGCTCTTTTTCATGGACCCGGACGATTGTGAGGCCGCAGAGGGCACTGTGGACGCCGTCCTGAAGGCCCTGCTTACCTTAGTGCCCTATTCGTAAATACGGTCGCATTCGAGTGCCGTAGGGCAGTCTCCTCGGCGTTCCACTCCTTGCGGCGTACCAGAGGGGTACGCCGCAGTCGCGCGCCTTGATGAGACTGCTCTACGGCACTCTCGGTACGTTACCATATTTACGAACAGGACCACTTAGTGGCCCTATCCTAAATTGAGAAACCGCATCTTTGGCGGGGTGTTGATTTGTTCTTGGAACTTCCCCCATTCTGTGATATAAGAAAGTACCTTCTCAGAATGCAGGAAGAAAGGGGTGTCATGCCGATCCGACCACTGGAAAAACAGTTTGAACCTAAAAAGGTCGCTGAAATCAAGAAACTTCAGAAGGAATACGAAAATCTCCGTCTGACGCTCAAGGGCGGCTCTGCCGGATACATGATCTCCGGGATCACACGCTCTCTGGAAACCGGTATCCTGATCGGGGCGTTGAGTCTTGCCTTTTCGTTTCTCGACATGTTCGTCCATGATCTCCTGATCGTCCATTACAGGGAGGAAGACCTGGATGGCGACAATCCACGGGATATGGGACCCGTCAGGTTTTCCGGACAGAGCATCCTCCCTTTTGAAGGGTACATCCATAAATTCCGCCTCGATCATCTAATTGAAGAAAAAGAGGCCAAAGAGATTCTGCTCCTCTACCGGAATATCGGTATCCCCCTCCATCACGTCCTCTCACGACGCATCGGACGCTACGGGAGCCCGCTGATCATCGGACAGGACAACCTCCTGGACCGGTTCCTGACCCGTAATATCGGAGACCTTCACCAGATCGAAGAGATGATCGAAGACTATGCCACGGAATGCCTTCAGAAGATTGTCTCTTTTATCCAGAAGCATCAGGGAGTGATCAAGAACAGGGGCTGATGCATCGGTTCAAAGCTCCAGCCGTTTTATCGCTTTGCCGCCCAGGATGAATAAAACCACCCCATAAAAGAGGATCACAAGAAGTGAGATGAAGGGGACGCCGTTTCCTGCCACCAGGCTGCGCAAGGACACCGCGGCGTGGGTCAGGGGGTAGACCATGATGAGCGTCGCGAAGGGTTCCGGAAGACGTTCGGGAGGAAAGAAGGTTCCGGATAAAAAAGACATGGGGAGGATCACAAAATTAGTGAAGTTGGTCATGTCCTCGTGCGACTTGGCCAGCATGGCGGCCAGAACGCCGAGAGATGCAAAGATGAAACAGGTTAAAAAAAGGATCCCGAAAAAGGCCGCGTTGTATCGGATCTGAATGTGGAGCATCAGGCTGATCAGGATCAGGAGCAAGGCGGAGAAGAGTCCCTTAAAACAGCCTGATAGAACGCGTCCGAGGGCGATGGACCAGTGGCTTACCGGGGAGACCAGGATCTCTTCAATGGTCCGGTAATAAAGCTTGCTGATATTCAATGTGACCGCAACGCCTGAAAAGCTGTTGTTCATGGCGGAGAGGGCAATGATGCCGGGAAGCACGAAGACCAGATAGTCTAATCCATGCACGTTGATCCCCCGCCCGAGCCCCCATCCGAAGGTCACGAGATACAGGGACGGCATGACCAGGCTGCCGGCCAGAAATTTCCAGAATTTCTTCCGGATGGAGAGCATCTCCCTCCAGAAGATCGTGTAGAATCCGGGGCTATTCATGATGGATCTTCTCTCCGGTCAGATTCAAAAACACATCCTCCAGGTTGGTCTGGCGGATCATCAGGTCCTGATTCAAGCTCCCCGCATAGGCCACGGCCTCCCTGCGCTCCTTGAAAAACCGGACATCGCATCCGTTGCGGTTCTGGCATTCCACGGCATACTCGCCCAGATCCCGCTTGAGTCCGTTCGGGGAATCCAAGGCTATCAGCTCTCCTTTCCGCAGGATCCCGACCCGATGGCATAAGGCCTCGGCCTCTTCGATGTAGTGCGTGGTGATCAGGATGGTGATCCCCTGGTCCTTGAGATCCTGGATCAGGCCCCAGATCTTTCTCCGGATCTGCGGATCCAGGCCGACGGTAGGTTCGTCCATGAACAGGATCCTGGGCCTGTGCATCAATGCCCTGGCGATCAGGAGCCGCCGTTTCATCCCCCCTGAAAAATGATCGACCTGGACCTTGCTTTTATCATCGAGTCCGACAAAGCCGAGAATCTCCGAGGCCCGATCCCGCCTTTGTTTCTTCGGCATCTTATGAAGCCGGCCGTGAAAGTCCAGATTCTCCTCTGCCGTGAGTTCGATCTCGAGGTTCAACCCCTGAGGCACCACGCCGATGATCTTCTTCACCTCCAGCGGGCGATCCTCCACGTTGATACCGCTTACAAAGGCGCGGCCGTCTGAAATCTTTGCGAGGGTGGTCAGCATTCGGATCGTGGTGGTCTTGCCGGCGCCGTTGGGCCCGAGAAGGCCGAAGATCTCCCCCTGATGAATCGAGAGATTCAACCGGTTTACGGCAGTCAAGCTCCCGAACTTTTTTGTAAGATCAAACGTCCGGATCATCCATTCGTCCATTAAAATACCCTGCTGGAAAAGTCCCCCCGGTTTCTGTCCTCGGCCGGGAAGCCGCCATGCCATTCACCCGTTACACCATACATAAACGGCCGTCCGCTGTCAATCTTGAGAATATCCGATTCAGAATAGCCGGATTCCCATAACTATGTTATAGTAACCGTATTCCTCTCGAGGCACACCAGAGGGAGGGAGAGATAACCACAGAGTGCTGAGAGAAATACCCTGTGTTCTCTGTGGTCAGGTTTTGACAACACGTTGATCCTTGAAGGGGAACGGATATGGAATACGACGACACACTCAGGAAGGTGATCGAGTTCCATGGGCACATCTGTCCGGGACTGGCCTACGGCTACCGCGCGGCCAAAGCGGCATTGAAGGCCCTGGGCGAGCGCTCCGCGGATGAAGAGATCGTGGCCGTTGTGGAGAACGACTCCTGTTCAGTGGATGCCATCCAAGTCATGACCGGGTGCACCTTCGGCAAAGGGAATCTCATCTTCAAGGATTTCGGCAAACAAGTCTATACTTTTTTCGGCCGATCCGCCGGCAAAGGGCTCAGGATTTCCGTGGATTACACACCCAGGGAATCCCCCGAGGACAAAAAGGCCTGGGAAAGGTATCTCTCCGGTGAGCGAAACCCTGACCTGGTCAAACGGGTCCGGGAACTCAAGGCGCGGAAGGTTGAGGAGATTTTAACCGCGGACGATGAGCAAATCCTCAGGATCCATGAAATCGAGTACGAGCCTCCGCCCATGGCCCGGATCTATCCGAGCCTGCGCTGCGAGAAATGCGGCGAAAAAGTCATGTCCTCCCGGATTAAGGAAGACAAAGGGAGAAAACTCTGTATCCCCTGCTCAGAGTAGCCAGGGGTTGCTGCCTCCGGCCTCTCCCTGTCCCGAACGGGCTCAAACAGGCTCATGAAGAAGGATGGTGTTTTACGCACTTGCAAAACAGAAAATATGAGATATATTTGGTTATGATATTGCTATACACATAGAGTAATAAATAAACTCGCATACAGAGGGATAGAACAAAGCAGACCGAGGCGCGACGAAGTCGAGGAGTGAGGCGTACTGATAGTACGCCGCAGCGACGAGACGAGGAAGCAACAAAGGTATGCAAAGTTATGTCGCTCTGTATAAAAAAGGAGGGATGAATATGTGGGAAAAAATCAAAAAAGGCATGGATGATGCCTATCAGGGGATCAAGACCGCAACCTCCAAGATCACCCTCAAGGCAGAGGAAAAAACAAAACTGACCCGGATGAACCTTAGGAGCAACACTTTGAAAAAAGAGATGGACGGCGTCATGGCGAAGATGGGGAATCGGTTGTACACACTCCGAACACAGGACAGCCAGTCCAATGTCTTTCATGACGGAACCATCCAGGATCTCTTCAAAGAGGCTGACAGGATTCAGGAAGATGTGAATAAACTTCAGCAGGATATGGACCGCATCAGGGAAGAGTACGAGGGGAGGATCCATGGACTCGGCATCTCTTCAGAGTCCGAGCCGGCGGTCAAAGACGAGACCAAAGAACCTGCGAAAGCGGGGAAAAATAATTGATCCAAGCCGGATCAGGGCATGAGATAAAGCGCCCCTGAACTCACTTTGCCTATTTTTTTCTGAATCAGATCCCCGACCGCCCCCTTTTTCAGAAGGTCCAGCCATTTCAGGTTTTCCTTTTTCTCGTAGATCAGGTCGGGCTCCCCTTTAATACCCGTAAGTTCCTTGGTCAGATCCACGGCATCCTGAAAACTGCCCAGTTTATCCACAAGACCGAGGCCGAGGGCCTGCCTCCCTGAGAAGATACTCCCGTTTGCGATCTCTTTAATCTTGTCCATGGCCATCCCGCGTCCTTTGGATACGTCCTCCATAAACTGCATATGGACATCATCAAGCACGCTCTGCAGGATCTGGCTCTCCTCCTCACTCATAGGCCGAGTGATGGAACCGATATCCTTGTATTTCCCGCTTTTGACGACATAGCTCTCAACCCCGATCTTGTCCAGGAGTTCCTGAATATTGGACATCTCCATAATCACGCCGATGCTGCCCGTGATGGTCCCGGGGTTGGATACGATCTTGTCCGTTGCAGAGGCGATGTAATAGGCCCCCGATGCGGCCACGTTCCCAAAAGAGGCGACAACCTTCTTCTCGCCTTTCTCATGGATCTTCCTGATCTCGGAATAAATCTCCTGTGACGGGGCCACGGCGCCACCGGGGCTGTCAATGCGGAGGATGATCCCCTTGACGTTTCTGTCTTCGCTGAAAAGCTTCAGATGATCAAGGATATCCTTGGAATCAAGAATAATCCCTTGAATCTCGATCACGGCGATCTTTTCCCGTCCGAGCGCGGCCATACCATGATCTTTTTTACCCAGGATTGAGGAAAGGATAAAAACCGTAATGAAAACAAAGAGAGCAAGCCCGACGGCCAGAGTTAAAAAACGGATGACAGCGTTCTTTTTCATGGTCGTTTTCCTCGCAGCCTAAGCGGTCCTGTTCTTAAATATGGCGACGCAGCGACCTCCCCTGCCGGCAGGCAGGGAGGATCATAGGGCGGGCGGATCCAAGTTCCGCTCCTTGTGGATTCGAAGATCCGTCAATTTTCACTGGTTTCAGTTGCCGAAGAGGGCTCGGTTCCTGAAGATCCTCCCATGAGATCCCCCATGGTCGTCCGCATCGCCTCATGGCTCTCCATATACTCTTTGAGCTCCGCCGATTCAAGACCTTCAAGATATTTTTTGATGGAAAGGCCGATCTTGCGCTCCTCGGCGTCTATTTTGACCACAGCGGCCTTGATGTCCGTGTTGATGGAAAGAATGTTTTCGACCTTGGCATGCGGATCCAGATCCACTTCACTGATATGAATGAGACCTTCGATTCCGTTCTCCAATTCGACAAACACGCCGAAATCAGTGATCTTGATCACCCGGCCGGTTACGACAGAATCGATCCGGAATTTCTCAGCAACGTCAGTCCATGGATCGGGAACCAGTTGTTTGATCCCGAGGGATAGGCGTTCCTTTTCCTTGTCCACATGGAGGACAACCGCCTCGATGGTTTCCCCTTTCTTCAGGATCTCCGAGGGATGTTTGATCCTCCGGGTCCAGGACATATCGGAGATATGGACCAGCCCGTCAATCCCTTCCTCAAGGCCGATGAATGCTCCAAAATCCGTGAGGTTCCTCACGGCGCCGTTGATCCTGGCACCGACAGGATACTTTTCCACGATAATATCCCACGGATTGCTCTCGGCCTGCTTCATCCCGAGCGAGATCCGCTTATTCTTGACATCAATATTGAGAACCACGGATTCAACGATGTCACCCACGGATACCACCTTGGATGGGTTTCGAATCTTCTGTGTCCAGGACATCTCGGAGACATGAACCAGGCCCTCCAGTCCTTCCTCCAGTTCAACAAAGGCGCCGTAATCGGTCAGGCTGACCACCTTACCCTTGACGCGGCTCCCCACCGGGTACTTCTTTTCCCCGGATTCCCAGGGGTCCCGTGACTTTTGCTTGTAGCCGAGGGAAACCCGTTCGTTTTCCCTGTCGAACTTGAGAACAACGACTTCCACTTCATCACCGAGTGAAAAAAGCTCGGATGGATGGTGGACACGGCCCCATGACATATCCGTAATATGAAGGAGGCCGTCTATTCCTCCCAAATCGATAAAGGCGCCGTACTCGGTCAGGTTCTTGACGATCCCCTTGATGACCTTCCCCTCCTCCAGGTTCTTCAGGGTATCCACCTTGAGCAGCTTGCGTTCTTCCTCAAGGAGCGCCCTTCGGGAGAGGACGATATTCCCGCGCTTCTGATTCATCTTGATGATTTTCATCTGGAGTTTTTTGCCGATGAATTTTTCCAGGTTCCGCACAGGATGGATATCCACCTGAGAACCGGGGAGAAAAGCCCGGATGCCGATATCCACGGAGAGGCCCCCCTTGATTCTCGAAAGGACCACCCCTTCCACGCTCCTAGTCTCTTCATAAGCCTTGGAAATATTCTCCCAAACCCGGAGGCGGTCCGCCTTCTCCTTGGAAAGAACGATCTGGCCCTCGCTGTCCTCCACCTGTTCGATCATGACGTCCACTTCGTCGCCGACCTTGATCTTGAACTCTCCATCGGCCATGAACTCTTCGCTCAGGACCAATCCCTCGGACTTGAACCCTATATCAACGACCACATGATCCTTGGTCACTTTGAGAACCCTGCCTTTAATGACGGATCCTTCCTTGGCGTTCTTAAACGTCTCCTCGTACATTTTGGCCATCAGATCGGGGGTAAACTCATCTTCCTCCCGGGTGGATACGCCGGGATTGAGATCCTCCTTTACGCCATTGTCAATCGTTGAATGATTTTTCTCTTCCTGATGATCGCTCATAATCCCTTGAAACCTCCTGATTTTTTTTTCAGAAAGGCAAGCCTTTCCGTCACGGCAGAAAAAAGGATCGCCGTGAAATATTGTATCTTACAACGGATGTACCCTCATTTGCAACCATAAAATTTTTCAGAGGTTTTGTCAATATTTTTGTAGTGTGAGGACAACCTCTAACGGGGTTCACTTGACCCCTAAAATCCTTAGAACCCTTGGCCCCTTTTGTTTTCACCCACTCTTTTGGAGATGATCATCTTTTTATCCTACCTGCCGTTCCGATGGCATGGACCGCCGGGTCTCATGTTTCATACGGATTCCCCTGAGATTTGATTCAGCCGTTCTATCATCTCCTCAATGATCCACTCGGGCGTGGATGCGCCCGCCGTGATCCCGACCTTGCCGGCCCCATGAAACCAGGCCGGATCGATCTCATCCCGGGTCTCGATATGAAAGGTCCGGGTCCCGGTGAGGCGGCAGAGTTCGGCAAGCCGTGTCGTGTTCCCGCTGTTCCTTCCTCCCGCGACCAGCATCACATCCACCCGCCGCGCAATCCCCTGGGCCTCCTGCTGGCGGACATGAGTCTCGTCGCAGATGGTATTATAGATCTTGATCTCGTTCGCTTGATGCAGGCATTGCTTCACAACCTGTTCAAACTTTTCAAATGTGGTGGTGGTCTGAGCGATGATCCCGATCTTTCGCACCTTGTTCAGAACGTCAAGGTCTTGAGGGATTGCCGCAACGAGCGCCGACTCCCCGGCATAGGAGAGGATTCCCCGTACCTCGGGGTGGTTCTTGTCTCCCACGATCACCACGGTATAGCCTTCCTCTTTGAGCCGACGGGCGTATTCCTGGGCCTTTTTGACAAAAGGGCATGTGGCATCCACAAGACGAATCCCTGCATCTTCCGCTGTTTTTACCATGGATTGGGAGACACCGTGTGATCGGATGATCAGCGCCTCACCATGGAAATCCCGTATATTCTCTATGGGCCGTACGCCCACGGATTCAAGGCGGGAAACCACTTGCGGGTTGTGGATAAGCGGGCCGATGGTGCCGACCTCCCCCCCGGCCTTGTCCACCGTTTCATAGGCGGTCGAAATCGCTCTCTTTACACCGAAACAGAACCCGGCATGGCCGGCAATAATGATTTCCATGATCTATGATCCCCTGTTTTTGCCTCGGCCTGTCCGGATCTCCATGATCAGCCTCTCAACGGCCTCCTGGATGGTCATGGACGTGGTGTCGATCTCCACGGCATCCTCGGCCTTGCGAAGGGGGGAAAGGGATCGGGTGGAGTCGTTTCTGTCACGCAGGGAGACCTCCTTGATCACGGCATCCAAGTCAACCTCATCTCCTTTTTCTTTGATCTGCTCGGCACGCCTTCTTGCACGCTCATACAGGGAGGCGGTGAGAAAAAATTTATAATCCGCATCCGGAAAGACCACGGTGCCCATGTCCCGCCCTTCGAGAACGGCATTCCCCTGCTCGCCGAGTTTTCTCTGCAGGGAGGAAAGCCATCTCCTGACCGGCTCAATGGCTGAGATATCCGAGGCCACCATTCCCATATCGGGTTTCCGGATGAGGCCGGTCACGTCCGTGCCGTTGACCAGGATACGGGTACTCCCATCCTTTTCCTCAAAAGAGAGGCTTGCGCTCTCAAGGAGCGCATGGAGCTCCGAGCCGTCATGAAATGGGACCTTCCTTTCTCTGGCCAGCCATCCGATCGCCCGGTACATGGCGCCGGTGTCGATATATCGGTATCCCAATCGTTCAGCGAGCTGTCTCGCCACGGTACTCTTTCCTGCACCCGAGGGCCCGTCAATGGTCACGATAGACCCGCGCTTCATTTTTCCTCCCTTGCAACTTGCTTCAACATCTCCTCAAAGCCAGGGAAAGAGGTGCGGATACAGCCGGTATCCAGAATCGTGATCCCGGGTTCGGACCGGAGCCCGGCGACGGCCATGGCCATGGCCACCCGATGATCCCCGAAGCTGTTGCATTCCCCCTCTTTCAAGCTCTCCTGTCCGAGGATCAGCAACCCATCCTCAAGCTCTTCCACCTCCGATCCCACGATCTGGAGATTGACGGCCATGGCCCGGATCCGGTCGGTCTCCTTGAAGCGAAGCTCAGAGGCGCCGATGATCCGTGTCGTCCCGGAGGCCATGGCCGCGGCCACGCAGAGGATGGGAAACTCGTCTATGGCGGCGGGAACCTCCTCAGGCGCAACATTGGTCCCCTTAAGATGGGAGGTCTGCACATGGATGTCCGCCACGGGTTCCTCGCCGCCATCCCTGTTTTCAAGATCCATCCTGGCGCCCATCCTCTTCAAAATCCCAAGCAGGCCGGTCCGGGTCGGATTGATCCCCACATTTCTGATGAGGAGATCCGACCCGTCCACAATCAGCGCCGCCACAATAAAGAAAGCGGCCGAAGAAAAATCCGAGGGGACACTGATCCTGGTCCCGGAAAAGCGCTCCACTCCGTTGACAGATACAGTCGTCCCGCTCTGCTCGACCTGGACCCCGAACCGGCGGAGCATCCTCTCGGTATGATCCCGTGAAAGGGAGGGTTCGGTCACGGAGGTCCGTCCTTCGGCGTTGAGCCCTGCCAGGAGGAGCGCCGATTTCACTTGGGCGCTCGCCACAGGAGAGACATAGTCTATGCCGTGAAGCTCACCGCCCTGGATGGCAAGAGGGGCCAGAGATCCGTCATCCCTGCCGAGAATCTTTGCCCCCATCTCTCGGAGCGGGCGGGTGACCCGTCCCATGGGACGCCGGCTCAGGGAGGCGTCTCCGGCAAGGACGGCAAAAAGATCCTGCCCCGCAAGCAGGCCGGACAGAAGACGGATCCCTGTGCCGGAGTTTCCCATGTCCAGGACTTCCATGGGTTCCTTAAGACCCCGAAGGCCTGCGCCACGGATGAGGATCCGGTCCCCGCTGTCTCTGATCTCCACACCCATTTTCTGAAAGGCCCTGAGCGTATTGAGGGAGTCCTCGCCTCGAAGCAGGCCCCTCACCTCGGTCATCCCTTCGGCAATCGCCCCCAGGATCACAGCCCTGTGGGAGATGGATTTGTCGCCGGGGACCGTGATCTCCCCCCGAATGCCCCGGGATTTTCCAACCGTCAAATGTTCCATGCTCACAGATCCTTTCTGAATCCTCGGGCTTGCTCAAAGAGGCGGCTCAGCTCCTCAAAACGATCCTGCTCAATCTTCACCTGAATGCTGTTCAACGCCCGGGTATAGTCTCCGATCATCTTCAGGATGTTCTTCTTGTTCATCCTGCAGATCTCCTTCCACATCTCCGGGTGGCTCCCGGCGATCCGGGTGATATCCTTGAATCCCCCGGCGGCAAATGACGGAATGCTCGGATGACGATCCTTCATACCGGAGAGGGTGTTGACCAAGGCATAGGCCGCCATATGGGGGAGATGGCTTACAGCCGCGAGGATGACATCATGCTCGGAGGCGTCCATCTCCACCACCATGGAACCGACCCCCTCCCACAGGGACCGGATTTTTCTCAGCGCCTCCGGGTCTGTGGAACGGGTCGGCGTCAGCACGGTCCGTGCCCCTTCGAAGAGGTCGAAGCGGCCCGCCGCAGCGCCTGACTCCTCGCTCCCGGCAATGGGATGTCCTCCCACAAAATGCACGCCGTCAGGCAGGATCTCATCCAGCCCCGAGACAATGGCCTGCTTCACGCTCCCCACGTCGGTGAGGCAGGCCCCTTTTCGCATAAGGGGGGCGGTCTCCCGTCCGATGGAGAGGATCCTCTCCACGGGTGTTGCGAGCACCATCAGGTCCGCATGCTTGCAGACCTCTTTGGGATCATGGACATACCGGTCCACGGCGCCCATGTTCACGGCCGCATCCAGATTGGCCTTGTTCCTCCCCACCCCGATGACTTCGCCGAACAACCCCTTTTTCTTTCCGGCCAGGGCCAGGGAGCCGCCGATCAGGCCGACGCCGATGATCACAACTCTTTTGAAATGAACGGGCATGTTTCCTCTTTTTAAATTCTAAATTCTAATATCTAAATCCTAAACAAATTCGAATTTCAAAATTCAAATATTCTAAACAATTCTGCTCCCCATTATACTGTTTCGAACTTTTAATTTTGGTCATTAGATATTGTTTAGAATTTCGGATTTCGAATTTAGGATTTACTGAAAACCTCCTATGGTTATTTTATATTCTTCCCCCAATCACCTTCTCCAGCGCCCCGGCCAGCCTCTGATTTTCCCGGGGCAGACCGATGGTGATCCTGAGATGCCGCTCCCCCATGAC
>MNYV01000092.1 GCA_001873285.1 Nitrospirae bacterium CG2_30_53_67 | reverse complement strand
GGCACCCTTGACCTCTGATGTTTTTAGCACTTCACTCGGCCCCTTGAATCCTTGGACCCTCGGACCCTCAAGTCTTGAAAAGCACTTCACTTGACCCCTGGAATCCTTGACCCCTTGACCCCTGATGTTTTCACCCACTCTTTTGGAGATGAACCAAAAAAAAATTAAGATGCTAAGCGGCCGTATTCGTAAATACGGTAGTATTCGAGGGCCGCAAGGCGGCCTTCTCTCCGTTCCGCTCCTTGCGGTGTACCAGGGGGGTACGCCTCAGTCGCGCGCGGAGATGAAACCGCCTTGCGACCCTCTACCGGTAAACCGAGTACAAGTCGGTACGTTACCATATTTACGAACTGGACCACTAAGGGAACCAGCAAGAATCCGCAATTTTATGGATCTACTTCTCCCTCATCTTGCGGATCCGGAGCCTGAGGGCATTGAGCTTGATGAATCCTTCAGCATCCTGCTGATTATAGACCTGATCCGCCTCAAAGGTCGCGTATCCGGGATGATAGAGAGACCGGTCCGATTTCCTCCCCAGTATTGTACAGTTCCCCTTGTAGAGCTTGAGCCTGGCCGTGCCCGTGACGCCTCGCTGCGCCTCCTGCATGGTCTTTCTCAGGAGATCCATTTCCGGGGAGAACCAAAACCCATTGTAGATCAGCTCGGCAAACTTGGGGATCAGGGCGTCCCTTAAGTGCATGACCTCCCGGTCCATGGTGATCGACTCCACGGCCCGGTGGGCGGTATGCAGGATGGTTCCGCCCGGCGTCTCGTAGACTCCCCGGGACTTCATCCCCACGAAACGGTTCTCCACCAGGTCCAGTCGTCCGATGCCGTGGATGCCGCCGAGACGGTTGAGTTCGGACAGAAGCGCAGCCGGGGAAAGGGCCTTGCCGTTTACGGCGGTGGGTATCCCGTCAACAAAGTCTATCTCCACGATTTCGGGAGTGTCCGGGGCCTTCTCCGGTGAGACCGTGAGGACAAACATGTCCTCGGGCGGCGGAGACCAGGGATCCTCCAGGATCCCCCCCTCAAAACTGATGTGAAAGAGATTCCGGTCGCTGCTGTAGGGCCTTTGCTTGGTCACGGGGACCGGGATCGAACGGATTTTGGCATAGGCGATCAGGGCCTCACGGGAATTCATGTCCCATTCCCGCCAGGGGGCCACCACGCGGATCTCAGGGTTCAGGGCATAAGCCGAAAGCTCAAATCGGACCTGGTCGTTTCCCTTACCCGTGGCCCCGTGCGCAATGGCATCGGCCCCTTCCTGTTCCGCGATCCGGATCAGGTATTTGGCGATCAGCGGCCGGGCCAGGGAGGTTCCCAGGAGATAACCTCCCTCGTACACGGCGTTCCCCTGCAGGGCCGGAAACACATAGTCACGAACAAACTCTTCCCGGAGATCCGAAACAACAGCCTTGGAGGCCCCGGTCTCTCTGGCTTTTTCCTCGATCCCCGTGAGCTCTTCTCCCTGCCCGAGATCGGCGGTAAAGGTGATGACCTCGCACTTGTAGGTCTCCCTGATCCAGCGTACGATCACGGACGTGTCAAGACCGCCGGAGTAGGCGACCACGATCTTTCGGATCTTCTTCTTCATTTCCTCATCTCTCCCATTAAAAGTTCCAGCACGGCCTTCTGGGTATGGAGCCGGTTCTCCGCCTCATCCAGGACCACGGAGTGCGGTCCGTCGATGATCTCGCCTGTGACCTCTTCACCCCGGTGAGCCGGGAGGCAGTGCATGAACAGGTAGCCGGGATCTGCATGTCTTGTTAATGCGTCATTGACCTGGTATTTTCTGAAGGCCTTCAGCCGTTGGTCATGTTCTTTTTCCTGTCCCATACTGGTCCAGACATCGGTGGAGATAATCCGGGCCCCGGTCACCGCCTCCACGGGGTCCTGGGTGATCAGAATCCTGGCCCCCGTATGCCGGGCCTCCTCTATGGACTCACGGGCGACCGTCGCATCAGGCCCATACCCCGGAGGCGAGGCCACGGAGAGGTGGATTCCAAGTTTGGCCGCGCCGTGCAGCCAGGAGTTGGCCATATTGTTTCCGTCGCCGATATAGGCTGCCTTGAACCCTTCAAGGGACCCGATCCGTTCCCTGATCGTGAAGAGGTCGGCCAGGGTCTGGCAGGGATGGAGCAGGTCGGTCAGTCCGTTGATCACGGGGATATCGGCTACTTTGGCCAGCTCCTCCACGTCCGACTGTTTATAGGTCCGGATGACGATCCCGTCGATGTAGCGGGAAAGGACCTTGGCGGTATCGGCAATGGACTCCCCGCGTCCGAGCTGGAGATCTTTGGAACTCAGAAACAGGGCATGGCCGCCGAGTTGAAGGATCCCCACCTCGAAGGAGACCCTCGTCCTCGTGGAGGACTTTTCAAAGATCATCCCCAGGCATTTCCCGAGGAGAGGCTGATAGGGGATGCCGGCCTTGTGCTTTTTTTTCAGGCCTGCGGACCTCTCCAGGATCAGCTCGATATCCTCTCGGCTCAGGTGATGAAGGGATAAAAGGTCTTTTTTCATATACAAGCTCTCAGCAAATTGCAAAGGCCACACATCATTATTTTAGGTTCTTCTACCATTTAGTAGATAAAAAGGATCCAAGGGTTCCAGGGTTCAAGGGTTCAAGTGAAATACTGAAACGCAAGCAAAATCTCCAGAGAAAAACACCGGCACCCTTGACCTCTGATGTTTTTAGCACTTCACTCGGCCCCTTGAATCCTTGGACCCTCGGACCCTCAAGTCTTGAAAAGCACTTCACTTGACCCCTCGAATCCTCGACCCCTTGACCCCTTATGTTTTCACCCACTCTTTTGGAGATGATCCTTATTTTAAAGCGAAATCTCCGACTTGAAAAATCTCGTCCAGCGCCTCCATGAGCAGATCGATCTCCTCATCCCTGATGATCAGCGGAGGCAGGAACCGGAGCACATTGCCGTTGGTGCAGTTGATCAGGAATCCTTTTTCCATGCAGGCCTTGACTATCGGCGCACCCTCAACCGTGATCTCCATCCCGATCATGAGTCCGAGGGCGCGGATCTCCCGGATGACCGGATGGGTCTCCTTGATTTTGAGCAGCCGCCCCTGAAAATAATCTGAACGGGCCTTTACGTTTTCCATGAACCCGGGGGAGAGGAGTGTCTTCATCACCGCGATACCGGCTGCACAGGATAGGGGATTGCCTCCGAAGGTGGAGGCGTGCGTCCCCGGCGTGAAGCTCTTGGCGACTTCATCCCGGGCCAGCATGGCCCCGATGGGGATCCCTCCGGCCAGGGATTTGGCCAGGGTCATGATATCGGGCCAGACCCCGAAATGTTCGCAGGCAAAGAGCCGGCCCGTTCTCCCCATGCCGCACTGCACTTCATCAAAAATCAGGAGGGCGCCGCGTTTTTCACAGATGGACCGAAGGGCCGGCAGATAGTCAAGACTTGCCACATTGATCCCCCCTTCTCCTTGCACCGGCTCCACCAGGACAGCGCAGGTTTTGCCGTCAACGGCCTTTTCCGCGGCCCGGATGTCGTTGAAGGGAATATACCGGAACCCAGGCACAAGCGGCTCAAACCCCTTGTGAAACTTTTCCTGTCCCGTGGCCGTGAGCGTGGCCAGGGTCCTGCCGTGAAAGGACTGCGTCATGGTGATGATCTCGAACCGATCCGGCTCCCCCCGGTCTTTCGCTGCCTTCCGTGCCAGCTTGATCGCGGCCTCGTTGGCCTCTGCCCCGCTGTTGCAGAAAAAGACCTTGTCTGCAAACGAATGCTCGACCAGAAGGCGGGCCAGCTCGGCCTGAGGTTCGATATGGTACAGATTGGAGACGTGCAGGAGCTTTTTGGATTGTTCCTGGATCGCCTGCAGGAGCGCAGGATGGCCGTGCCCCAGCCCGTTTACGGCAATGCCGGCCAGAAAGTCAATATAGCTCTTTCCGTCCGCGTCGAAGACCCTGCTCCCCTCGCCCCGGACAAGCGCCACGGGAACCCGGGCATAGGTCTTCATCAGATACTTCTCCGAGGCTTCGATGATCTGCTGCTGCGTTGGTATTTTCATGGTCCGCTTCTTCAGATTCCCATCTCCGACCTTGGGACGAGGGATACTTCGCTCCCCGGCATAGGAGAGAACTCCTGATCTCCCCTCCCTCGATGGCCTATGGCTCGGGGCCAACGGCTCATAGAGGAGGGGACTAAGGGGAGGGTGAAACGATGTATTGCCCACCCTCTCCCTCACCCTCTCCCATCAAAGGGAGAGGGAATGAATACCTGGGTCTTCAGGTTTTCGAGTATTTCTCTCCTCCCTTTAGACCATCATTTCTTCTTCCGGTTCCTGTTCAGGATGATCTCGGTGCCCACGCCTCCCCGGGTAAAGAGCTCCAGCAGCACGGCATGCTTGAGCCGTCCGTCAATGATGTGCGCCTTGCACACACCGGCGTTCAAGGCATTGAAGCAGGCCGTGACCTTGGGGAGCATGCCCGATGTGATGGTTCCATCTTTTTTCATCCGCTCGATTTGACTCTTGGTCGCCGTCTGGACCAGTTGCCCCTTTTTGTTTAGGATCCCGGGAACGTCGGTCAGCAGGATCAGCTTTTCGGCACAAAGGGCTGCCGCGATGCTTCCAGCCGCCAGGTCGGCATTGATATTATACGAATCCCCGTTTTCCCCCTCTCCGACAGGGGCGATGACCGGGATGAATCCGCTCTGCTCGGTCACCCGGATGATCTCCGGGTTGACCTCCTCCACCTCTCCGACCTTGCCCAGGTCGATGATCTCCGGGACCCCGGTCTCAGGAGAGGGCTTTTTCACGATCATCTTCTTTGCCCTGATCATGCGGCCGTCCTTGCCGGTCAGCCCCACGGCTTTTCCGCCGTTGTTATTGATCAGAGAAACAATATCCTTGTTGATCTTGCCGCCGAGGACCATCTGGACGATGTCCATGGTCTCCTCATCCGTGACCCGCTGGCCCAGGATGAACTTCGGGATCTTCCCCATCTTCTTCATGATTTTGCCGATCTGGGGGCCTCCGCCGTGCACGATCACCGGGTGGATTCCCACATACTTCATGAGGATGATGTCCAGGACAAAGACCCTTTTTAACTCCTCGTTGATCATGGCACTCCCGCCGTACTTGATGACGATGGTCTTTCCCTCAAACCTCCGGATATAGGGGAGGGCCTCGATCAGAACGTCGGCGGTCCGCAGAAATTTTTTCATGATTTTCCTCGGCTCATTTCATCGCATTGCCGAAACCTAACCACAGAGAAATCCTTGAATATTAATAAGGATAGACAAGATTTATACTCAACGTCTTAAATGATTGTGCATTATCTTCAAAGTATATTATACAGAATGACCAAAGTTTTAGGCTGTTTGTCATTGTCCGGCTTGACCGGACAATCCAGTTTGAATAGCTGGATTCCCCGATCGAGTCGGGGAATGACAAGGTGTCGTTTGCTTATGACGCTGTGTATAAATTCTATCCCCCTCTGTGGTTTCATTCTCATCTTTTTACAGAATATACCGCGACAGGTCCTGGTTCTGCACGATATCCTTCAGGCACTGACGGACTGCCTGTCTGTCTATGACCGACTCCCGGGTCTCTGCATCCGGGGCGTTGAAGGAAATATCGGAAAGAAGCTTCTCCAGAATCGTGTAGAGCCTTCTCGCTCCGATATTTTCGGACTGCTCGTTCACCTGAGTGGCGATGACCGCGATCTCTTCGATGCCGTCCGTGGTGAAGGTGAGATGGAACCCTTCTGTCCCGAGCATGGCCATGTACTGTTTGATCAGGGCGTTTTTCGGCTCGGTCAGAATCCGCACGAGGTCCTCCTTGCCCAGGGACTTGAGCTCCACCCGGATGGGAAAACGCCCCTGCAGTTCCGGGATCAGGTCCGAGGGCTTGGAGACATGAAAG
>MNYV01000091.1 GCA_001873285.1 Nitrospirae bacterium CG2_30_53_67 | reverse complement strand
TACACCTATCTTCTCTATCCGATCCTTCTTTTTTTATTGACGCGGTTCAAAAAAGAAAAACCCGCAGTCCCCATCGGCCCGGAAGACTTGCCATCCGTGTCGGTCATCATTGCGGCCTATAACGAAGAGGCGGTGATTGAGAAAAAGATCAGGAATGCGCTGGAACTGGATTACCCGAAGGATAAGATAGAAATATTGATCGGCTCCGACGGATCCACTGACAAAACGGATGAGATCTGCATGCAGTATGAGGACCAGATCAGGTTTCACAGGATAGAGTCTCGCCAGGGGAAGTCCAATGTATTAAATACCCTCGTCCCTCTTGCAAAAAATGAAATATTGTTGTTTACTGATGCGAACACGGTCCTTCAGGAGGAATCGTTAAAAAAACTCACTGTTCATTTCGCCGATCGTTCCATTGGAGGTGTCTGCGGACGACTCATCCTGGAAAGCAGAACGCAGGGTGTTGAAGCTTATGAGAAAGCCTATTGGAAGTACGAGTCGGATATTAAGAACCTTGAAAGCAGACTCTATTCTACGGTGGGGGCGAATGGAGGCATTTACGCCATAAGGAAAGAACTATTTCGAACCATTCCCAAGGATACCATTATAGACGATTTCTGGATATCGCTTGGCATTCTGAAGCAGGGGAAGAAGATCTATTTTGAGAAGGAGGCCATAGCAAAGGAGACGATCTCGGAAACTATCATCGATGAATTCTGGCGCAAAGTAAGGATCGGCTCAGGTAACTTGCAAACACTGCTCCTGGTGCCTGTTATCGATTGTCCAAATCGAGCCTTCATACATTTTGCCTATTACTCACACAAAGTCATACGATGGATGACGCCGCTGTTGTTGATCATCCTATACATTTCCATTCTTGCGTTATCTTCGGAGCCGATATTTGTGAACATGTTTTACCTTTCAAATCTCTTGATATTTGTCTCTTCACTGGCCGTGATACTCAATATCAAAAATAGATCCATGAATCTTATCGGTTACTTTTCTCTTTTCAATTTCGCGCTATTGTGGGGATACATTCGTTTCATCATGGGGAAACAAAGTGTCATCTGGAAAAAGGCAGCGAGATGAACAAACCTGAGACGGGACTTTCAAAGAAACACTCGTCCCCTGCGGAGTAATGGATCATGCCGCTCAATGAATGGATATTTTGGAGTTCGGTCGCTTTTCTTCTGTTTGTAACGGTTTGTTATCCCCTTCTGGCCGCGATGCTCGGCCTGTTCAGAAGACACCAAGGGCCTGCTTGGAGCGGCGAACCCGGTGTCAGCCTGATCATCACCGCATACAATGAAGAAAAGCATATCAAAGAAAAACTGGAAAATTCGCTGGGGCTTAATTATCCAAAGGAAAAACTTGAAATTATTGTAGCTTCGGACGGATCCACGGACCGCACCCACGACATGGTAAATGCTTTTCGGAATGAGGGGGTGAAACTTTATGCCTATGACAGACTCGGAAAGACAGCAATCCAGAATGAGAGCGTAAAGAAATCGTCGGGTGAAATCATTGTATTTTCCGATGCCAATGCCATGTACAGGAAGGATGCCGTCAGGAAACTGGTAGCAAATTTCGGCGATGAACGGGTCGGCTGTGTTTCCGGGCAACTGGTTTATAAGAAAAGCGCGGAGAACCTGACCGGCTTGTGTGAAAGTGCCTATTGGAATTATGAAAAGTTCATCAAATACAGAGAAAGCAGGATATCTTCGCTGATCGGAGTGAACGGGTCCATTTACGCGATCCGAAAGAGTGACTACGTTGAAATTGGGAATGACCTGATCAGCGACCTTGTGGAACCCCTTGAGATCGTCAGGCACGGCAAGAAGGTCGTCTATGAACCTGAGGCGATCTCAGAGGAGGAGTCCTCGGCCACATATCGGGAGGAATTCGAGAGAAAGATAAGAATTTTTACCCGAACCATTCATGGCCTGTTCCGTATGAAAGCCCTTTTAAATCCGTTTCAATATGGGATCTTCTCCATCCAGTTATGGATTCACAAGATATTCAGGTATCTTATGCCGTTCGCGCTCCTATCGGCCGCGTTATCCCTGATCTTCCTCACGGACAGATTCTTCTACTATATTCTTTATTGTCTTATGATCACAACCCTGATATTTGCAATGATCGCAAAATTTACAGAATACAGTGATAAAAGAAACTGGTTTTTTAATGTCATCTATTATTCCTTAACAGTCAACTTTGCTCTGGTTTTGGCCTGGTTAAATGTCTTGAAGGGTAAGACCATAACCATCTGGCCCACAGAACGGGGTTCATGAAAGGACGATTTTAATGGAATGGGCTGATGTCATGATGAAAAGAGCAATCAAAATCATAAACGTCGTGGGTGCGCGTCCTAATTTTATGAAGATCGCTCCCATCATGTGCGAAATGCGTAAGAACGAAAAAATCATTCCTCTCCTGGTTCATACAGGACAGCATTATGATGAGCAGATGTCCAAACTCTTCTTCGACGATTTGGAAATCCCTGAACCGGACATCAATCTGGAGGTGGGCTCCGGGAGCCAGGCCGAACAAACGGCCGAAATCATGAAACGTTTTGAACCGATCCTTGTTAAGGAAAGGCCGGATTATATCCTGGTTGTGGGCGACGTCAATTCCACGATTGCATGTGCCCTCACGGCCGTCAAGCTCGGGATCAAGATCATCCACGTGGAGGCAGGCCTTAGAAGTTTCGACCGAACCATGCCCGAAGAGATCAACCGGGTCCTCACGGATGCGATTTCAGATTTCCTGTTCATCACAGAAAGAAATGCACAAGAGAACCTTCTAAAGGAAGGAATCTCAAAGGACAAGATACACTTTGTCGGCAATGTCATGATTGATACGCTGATCAGGAATACCGACAAAGCAAGACAAACAGATATACACAGGCGCCTGGGCTTGAACCCGGGCAATCAGATTCTTCCCTATGGCGTATTGACACTTCATCGTCCCAGCAATGTGGATGACTCTCGGAATCTGGAGAGCATCCTACAGGCAGTGAATACTCTTTCTAAAGAAGTGCCGATTATCTTTCCGGCTCATCCGAGAACAAGAAACAATATAGGACGATTCGGGTTCAGTCATTTTTTCGAAAATGTGGAGGCGGGCACAACAACCCAAAAGCGGAATTCAAAGGGGATCAGGATGATCGAACCCTTGGGCTATTTGGATTTTCTTCATCTTATGGCGGAGTCAAAGGTGGTGCTGACCGATTCCGGGGGGATGCAGGAAGAAACCACGGTCCTGCAGATCCCCTGTTTAACCTTGAGAGAAAATACGGAAAGGCCGGTGACCGTATCGGAAGGAACCAACAGCGTGGTCGGGATCAATCGTGAAAACATCATCGCACAGGGGCTTGCGATTCTCAGGGGAAACTTGAAATTGGGACGGATACCCGAACTCTGGGATGGCCGGGCCGCTGAACGGATTGTTAAAATTATACTGAAGCAATGACAAAGTGTCGCTTTCAAAGAAACAACTCGACGCACCAGACTCGGAGGCTTTCCATGGTTTACGGCATGAAGATGCTGGGGGGCCAGGCACTCCGCGTTTGTCTCATCCTCTTCCTCTCAGGATTCGGCGGGACCGGAGAAGATCCGCCCATGGCCCAGCTCATCCGAAAGGATGTCATGCAGCAAGTCAAGGAAACCGAAAGGCCTGCGCCATGGCGTCTGCTCCGAGAGGTGGATCTTTCAGCTTTGCGGGGGGAATACGAGCCCTTTACGTTTGCGGTTTACTGCCGGGACGGTTGTCCATCCCTGCAGGTGTCGCTGTCAAATCTGAAAAGAACCGACGGAGGACCGGGCGAGATCGATCAGAATCATATAGAGATGGCCCGTCTTTCCCGGGGGACGACCCCTCTCTCCGTGGAAGACTGGATCCTCGAACCCATAGGGGAGAGCGGCCTGCAAATCCTCAAGGGACAATCCGTACGTATTTGGGTGACCCTTCACGTTCCCGATGCCGCCTTGCCAGGTAAGTATCAGGGCACTCTCACAGTGACACAGCGAAACCAATCCCCATCGGAAGTGCCGGTGGTCGTGAAGGTCCTGCACCAAGCATTAGAAGATCCTTCGGGCGTACAGTTCGCTCTGCTTTACACAGTCTCTCCTTTCGGCCGGC
>MNYV01000090.1 GCA_001873285.1 Nitrospirae bacterium CG2_30_53_67 | reverse complement strand
TCGCCGAAAACAGAGGCGGTCTCGGCCATGGGGAGCACGGCATCATAATTGACCAGGGTCTGTTTCTTGGAAAGCGAAAAATGGACCCCGTGCCCCAGCTCATGGGCCAGGGTGGCCACATCCCGGAGGTTCCCGGTATAGTTCATGAGCACATAGGAAGGAATCCTGGGGGTCATGCCGCTGCAGAAGGCGCCGCCGGTTTTCCCATGCCGGACTGCCGCATCAATACGGGACTCTTCAAAGAATTCCTTCGCGATCTTTTCCATCTCCGGGCTGAAGTCTCCGAAGGCCTTCAAGACCTTGTCCCTGGCCTCATCAAAGGGGAAGACTTTATTTACCTCACCCACGGGGGCATAAACGTCACAGTTTTTGAGTTTCGGCAAATTGAGCAGCCGGGCCTTGAGCCTGAAATAATCCTGCGCCAGGGAATAATTCTTTTCCGTGACCTCCATCATCCGTTCGATGGTCTCGTGCGAGAGCTCGTTCGTGAGGTGTGTGGCGGTTATGGGATCCTTGTATCCCCGAAGATGGCATTCCTCGGAGTGGTCCAGGAAGATATTGTTGAACACCGACGAGAGGACGAGTGCGTTCTCCCCGTGCCGGTCCAGGAATGCGGAGAAGGCCCGCTCCCTGATTTCGGCCTCGGAACGGTGGAGCATGGCCAGAAGCTCCTCCCCGGTATAGTCCCGCTCCTCCCCTTCGAGGTTGAGACGATAAACGAAGGAGGAAGAAAGCTCCTCGAAGAGCTGACTGAAGGCCTGCTTGCCGGCCATGTCTTTTATATTGATGACCTGTTCTTCTTTTTCCGAGAGGGTATAGGGCTTAAAGAGGCGCAGCCGCTTGAGGTAATGACGGTAATTCGCAAGCAGGGGGTCGGACATGAGTTTGTCAAACCGATGATCCGGGATGGAGAGGATCTCCAGTTCAAAGAAGATAATCTCGTGGCGGAGCCTCGAGAGAAACTCGCGTGTCTTCTGGACCAGCTCCTTATGCGCATCCTTTTCCGTGTCCGCAGAAAAAACAAGCTGGGCATAGAGATAGGGCTTTAAGACCTTCTCCTGAAGGGCCTCGATCTCCATGATGGCGGCCCTGAGGGTCTCGGCCGTCAGTTTTTCGGACCCGATCTTCCCGTAATACCGCTCCCGGAATTTATGGACCTGTTTCATGCCGGTCTGCATATCGGTCTCCATGGCCGGGTCCGAGACCGATGAATAAAGCCGGGAAAGATCCCAACTGACTGTTTTCAGATCTTGCGACATGTTCTCTCCTGTGACTTTTTTTTATTCATTTGTAACCCCCTCACCTTTATCCTCTCCCCCTTCAAAGGGGGAGAGGGGAGGGTGAGGGGGTTTTTTACAAAGCCGTTATACATTAAACTTGAAATGCACGATATCCCCGTCCAGAATGATATACTCCTTGCCCTCGAGCCGGAGGGTCCCTTTCTCCCTGGCGTGGGCCATGGAGCCGGCCTCGATGAAATGATCGAAAGTGACCACCTCGGCCTTGATAAAGCCCCGTTCAATATCCGAATGGATGGCCCCTGCGGCACGCACCGCGGGGGTTTGTTTCATGATGGTCCATGCGCGCACTTCATCTTCACCCACGGTCAGGAAGGAGATCAGCCCGAGAAGATCATAGCAGGTGTGGATCAGGCGCTCCATGGCCGATTCCCTGATCCCCAGATCTTCCATGAAGAGCCTGGCCTCGTCCGGAGAAAGGCGGCAGAGTTCCATCTCAATCTTGGCGCAGACCGCCTCCGCCCTGAACTTCTCGCCGGGAAACATCTCCCGGACCCTCACGCATAATCCCTCGGTTTCGGGCGCGCCTATGGCCTCTTCACTGATATTCAACACAAGGATCACCGGAAGGAGAGTCAGGAAACGGTACCCCCGGACCAGCTTTTCCTCTTCGGCCTCAATGGAGAGATCCCGGAGCGGCTTCTCCGCCTCCAGCGCCTTCCGGAAGCGGTCGAGAAGCGCTTTCTCCTTTTCGTTCTTCTGCCTATCCATTCCTTTTTTCAGGGAGGCTTCGATCCGCTCAAGCCTCTTCTCGATGATCCCGAGATCGCTCAGCATCAGCTCGATCTCGAGGTCCTGCACATCCCTGAGAGGATCCACAGATCCGGCAGGATGCGGGACCGAGGCATCCGTAAAAACCCTGACCACGTGGACCAGGGCATCCACCTCTCGAGCTCGTTGAAGAAATTCCGTAACCTTGGCCCCCTCGGACACGCTCCCCCTGGGAAGGCCGGGAAGGTCCACGACTTCCACGGAGACGTGAGTGGTCTTTTGGGGTTTGTAGATCTCGCTCAAACGGTCCACCCGTGCATCCGGGACCTTGACCACGCCCACGTTGGGTTCGGCCCCGGTCTGGGCATAGGAGGCCGTCTCGGCGGTCCCGCCGGTTAAGGCATTAAAAAGCGTGGTCTTCCCGCAGTTGGGGAGCCCGACAATTCCGATAATCATTTGAAGCCGCCTTTCTATTTGATGATGATCAGGGATGATTCTATGTTCAGCCGTCCATCCGAAAGTGATCGTATCCTCCGGAAGCAAGCTCTATGCATCCGCCGTCGGGAAATTCGACGGAAAGACCTTCTGAGACCGTAAGAATCTCGCCGATCTCAACCACCGGAACCGGAAGACGGGCCTGTTTCAACCCCATCAGATCACAGGGAGGGACCGTGAAAAGAAGTTCATAGTCCTCTCCACCGTGAAGAAGGTTGGACACAGGGTCCACGGACAACTTCATACAGACCCTTCGGTAATCTTTCGAGACCGGCAGGTCCTTAAACCTTACACGGGCGCCCACCCCGCTTGATTTGCATAGATGTCCAAGGTCTGAAGAGAGGCCGTCGCTCAGATCAATCATGGCGGAGGCCAGGCGCCCCGAGCTGAGGGCCCGGCCCAAGGTGATCCTTGGCTCAGGCATCCTCTGCCTGCGTATAAAGGGTTCCGCACTCTCGATCTTCAGATCCGACTGGAGGGCACGAAGCCCCAAGGCGGCATCTCCCAACGTCCCGCTCACAAAGATGCGGTCTCCGGGTTTCGCTCCAGACCGCAGCACGGCCCGGCCTTTCTCTATCCTTCCAACATGCATCATGTCGATGAAGATCCGGCCGTCCGAGCCGGAAAGATCCCCGCCTGCAAGAGTGACCTTGAACTGACCGGCCGCATCTCTGATCCCCCGGTAGAGAGCCTCTGCCTCTCTTCCTGCAACGGAGCGGGGAACGGCCAGGCTCACCAGGGCGAATTCCGGCAAACCTCCCATCGCGGCAATGTCGCTCAGACTCGACAGAAAGGCCTTGCCTCCGATTTGCTCCGGAAGAAACCAGCGGCGGTCGAAGTGAATCTTTTCAACGAGCAGATCCGATGTGAGCAGAATATCGAACGATGCATCGCCTGAGATGACGGCGCAGTCATCGCCGATTCCAGTGCGAAGATTCTTGGAAAATATCCCGGCCGGTCCGGTCATGCGCTCGATCAGATCGAACTCTCCAAAGGCTTGACCTTTCTTGTTCCTCAAGCAAGCACCTTTTCAATGGTTTTCAGCAGATCGGTCATGTCCGAGGACTTGATGACGTATCCATCGGCCTTCCTGGCAGAGGCTTCATTCCTGAAGGAGCCGTAAGCCGAATTCAGGATCACATCAATATCCGGGAACCGGCTTTTGATGTGATCCAGAATCTCCAGGCCGTCGGCGCCGGGCATCTTAATGTCCAGAATCACGAGGTCCGGATGGAACCTTTCGATATCCTCCATGGCCCGGGTCCCGTCGGTCTGGACCCGGACAGAGTAACCACGATCATCCAGTTCCGCCTGATAGAGAAGGCAGATACTCTCTTCGTCATCAACAATCAGTATTGAATGATCTTTATCCGAAGCCATGGATCTATTTTCTACAACCATTCAAAAATCCCGAGAATCCTGGAATGCCATGGGGCCGTGCAGGACCGGCCGGACACCCCCCAGGCTATTTCAGAATCCTCTTTAAAGCGCTCTTCATCTTGGTCAAATCCGAGGATTTTACAATATATTCTTCAGAGGCCCAGAGCGAAAAATCCTGTTTATACTCCTCATACGCTGAACAGATGATGACCGGGATATCATCTTCTTTTCTTTCCTTGATCAGTTTCAGGAGATTCACCCCGTCCATTCCGGGCATCTTGATATCGAGAATAATCGCATCGGGTTTCTGAACACTCAGAACCTCCAGGGCTTCATATCCGTTGCTGGCCAGGATGACATGATACCCTTCATCCGTCAGCTCTTCCTTGTAGAGGGTTCGGATATTCTCCTCGTCGTCTACAATTAAAACTGTTTTCATACATACCCCCTTTCTCCATCCATGTCTTAAACGATAAAAGACAAGGACATGGAAGCTTTCACCTCACCCCTTCACCTTGTCGTCCAGAAAATCCTCCTGACCCTTGTGATGAATTTCTTTCCCCTTCAGGCTTGTCCTTGCCTCAGAGAGATCCATCTCCTGGATTGCCGCTCCCTGTTTTTGCCTGGCAGGCAAGGAAATCGAGAAGGTGACCCCGACACCCGGTTCATTCTTGACCAGAATATCTCCGCCATGCGCGTCCACAACCCTGTGCGTGATCGCCAGCCCCAGTCCTGTGCCGGTATGTTTGGTCGTGAAAAAAGGATTGAAAATATTCGTGATCACATCTTCGGATATCCCTCCGCCCGTATCACTCACATAAACCATGACCTCGCCTTCCACTTCCTTATATTCACACCCGACGGATAGGCGCCCTCCCTTGCTCATGGCATGCTGTGCATTGGAAAAAAGATTGATAAAAACCTGTTTGATCTGGTTGGAGTCGACGTGGATGGTTGGAATCCCGTCATGAAAATCCCTGCTGACTTCAATCCCGCTCTCGGAAAAACTCTCCTCGAAAACCTCCAGGGCCTCCTCAAGGATCGTGATGACATTGCATTCGGAGAACATCGGCTCCGCGGATCGTGAAAAAGCCAGAACTTCCTGAAGCACTTTCTCCAGCCGGCCGACTTCCTTAACGATGATTCTGGAGTAACGCTTCTCCGGGTTGGATGCATCAAGCTTGCTGTCGAGCCTGCGGGCGAATCCCCCGATGGAAACCAGGGGATTGCGGATCTCATGGGCAATGCTGGCGGCCATTTCTCCCAAGGCCGCCATCTTTTCCGATTGGATCAGCCGATCCTGAAGCTCTCGGATGGAACGGGCGGCCATCTCCAGATCCGAGTAGACCTTGGCGTTTTCAATGGCCAGTCCGGCTTGACTCGCAAAAAGTTCCAGACGTCTCAGGTCATTCTCCGTGATCTCTCTCTTGTTATAAAGATTGTCCACGATGATCACCCCGATCACCCGATCCTGAGAGATCAGGGGAACGGTTGCAAAACTTTCAAATTCCAGTTTTTGTAGAATTTCGGGGTTGATCCGCAGATCCTCCCTGGCATTCCTGATGTTGAACCCTCTCTTCTCCAGGACCGTCAGGGCCAGGACCCCTTTCCCGTATTCAATGGGAATCCTTATCCCCTTGGCCA
The DNA here is from genome assembly GCA_001873285.1 of Nitrospirae bacterium CG2_30_53_67. Classification (NCBI taxonomy): domain Bacteria; kingdom Pseudomonadati; phylum Nitrospirota; species Nitrospirae bacterium CG2_30_53_67. Next base: position 19,006 of record MNYV01000090.1, on the reverse strand, counting down.
GATGGTCAAACCGGCTCGTGCGGTCATGACCGGAGGCCTTGACCGAAGCAATCCATTCCTTGAAGCTCATCTTCTTGGAACCGATTTCCGTCCAGATACGGAAGGCGTCCTCTCCGCTGTCCGGCCCTACGCCGAGCATCCCCTGCAGGGTGTTGGTCTTTTCATTAACCAACAGGAGAATTGACCGGTTGAAGTTCAGCCCCCCGCCGAAGGTGACGGCTTTCAGAATGATCTGCAGAAGCTGGTCCAGGTTCATGGTCGTGCTCATGGCGTTGCTGATCTCATAGAGAATGGCAAAATCATTTGCTTTTTGCGCGTTCTCCTGAAAGAGCCGCTCCGCCCTTTCGTAGTTCCATGCATTTTCAAGAACCAACGCCCCCTGGCTGGCCAGCGCCATCAGGAGGTTCATGTCGTCCTTGTCGAAAGGGACCAGGGCGCCGAAGGCGTCTTTCTTGTCATGAAGGGTCAGGGTCCCGATGACCCTCTCCTTTACGGTCATGGGGACACAGAGAAGGGAGGAGAAGATTCTCTCCATGGGGAGGACATTTTCCGAATCTTTCGACAGCTTATTGATCATCATGGGGGCGGCCTTTGCCGCCACCTGGCCGGCTGTTCCTTCGCCCAGTTTGAGATGCGTCCGGGAGATCTCCTCCGGATTCTTGTAGAGCCCATACATGGATTTGACCTTCAGGAGGTTGTCATTCCCATCCAGAAGATGGAGCATACATCCGCTGGCCCCGATAAATTCCGTGCTCTTTCTTGTCACCATGCCGATCAGCTCCTGAAGCTCCAGCGTGGAGCTGAGCATCTTGCTGATGTCGTACAGGGAAACCAGTTCCTCATACTGTTCCGTGGCATCCAGATAGAGCTGGGCGTTGCGGATACTCCCTCCGATGCCGTCCGCGATGGAACTGAGAAGATGGAGGTCGTCTGTGGTGAACTCTTTTTCTGCAATGGTCCAGATATTGATGACCCCGAGACATTTGCCCAGAAAAAGGATCGGAGTCGAGATCATGGAGCGGTATTTCTCCTCTCCGCTCCCCGGGAATTTCTTCATTCTCGGATCCTGAAAGATATCCCGAACGGCCAACGGGGTCTTCTCCACTGCAACCCATCCCGTGATCCCCTCCCCGACTTTCAAGGATATTCCGTTGATCATCTCGGGGTTGAGGCCGACCGCGGCCTTGAGGCTCAGGGCCTCGCCGCCCTTTTTCATCAGATAGACGGCGCCGGCATCCACGTGCATCTTGTTCACGATCTTTTCCACCACCTGATTGAGCCGCTCGTGAAGATTCAACGTGGAATTGCTGATCTTGAGGATATCTCTTAAAATCTCATATTCAATCTTGTTGTTTTCCATATTTAAAATCGCCCCTGAAAGGAGCCCTCTGCAATGGATATTCCGGCCTTGCGTTTCTTTTTGAGTATCCGGGTATAAAGCTTTTCATATTCCACGGCCGATCGGCTCCAGGAAAAATTGCATGCCATGGCATTCTTGACCAGTTCTTTCCAAAGGGCCTGGCTGTCATAAACCTGAAGGGCCCTTCGAAGGGTGACGGAGAGCATCTCCGGAGTGTAATCCGCAAATTTGAAACCGTTCCCTTTCAGCATCTTGGGATTGAAATTGACAATCGTGTCATCCAGTCCGCCCGTGGCCCGGACAATGGGTATGGTCCCGTATTTCAGGCTGTACATCTGGTTCAGCCCGCAGGGTTCGTATTTGGACGGCATGAGAAAAAAATCCGAGCCGGCCTCGATCAGGTGGGCGGTCCGGTTGTCATAGGCGATCTTGACTCCGAACCGCTCCGGATACTTCTGAGCAAGCCGCAGCAGGATCCGCTGATACTTCTCTTCACCGGAACCGAGAACCACAAGGGCGAGGTCCATCCCCGCCAGATCTTCCTCCACGGCCGAGATCAGGTCGAAACCCTTCTGCTCAATCAGCCGAGAAACGCAGCCGATCACCGGGCGGTTCATCTCTTCGCTCAAACCGAATGCTTTCAAAAGGGCCTTCTTGCATATGGGTTTCCCTTCCATATTCTTCAATGAGTACCCGGCAGGAATCAAAGGATCGGCAGCGGGATCCCAGGAAGAATCATCCACCCCGTTTAAAATTCCAAAGAGGTCTCCTGAACGTTTGCTCAGCACCCCTTCCAGACCGAAACCGAATTCGGGCGTCTGAATCTCTTCGGCATATTTTCGGCTGACCGTATTGAGGCCGTCCGCGTAGAGCAACCCCGCCTTAAGAAAATTGATCTTCCCATGGAACTCGATCCCATCGGGAGTAAAGTACTCCCATCCCAGGCCGGTCAGCGGGAGGTCAAAATGCCAGAAGAGCCCTTGATAACCGAGATTGTGAATGGTAAAAAGGGATGCAACCTCGCTGAATCGCGCAACCCCCTTGTACGTCTGAAGATAAAGGGCCGCCAATCCGGTCTGCCAGTCATTCAGATGCAGGACATCAGGCCAGAAGTCCAGACTTTTCATGGCATCCAGGATGGCCCGAGAAAAAAAGATAAAGCGGGAGGCGTTATCCGGATAATCCCCTTGGGATGAACCGTAAAGATGTTCCCGGTCAAAAAATGGATCGTACCGTATCAGATAGACCGGGACGCCTGAGGGGAGTGTCCCGCTCAAAATATCGCCTACGAGGACCTCTTCCCCCACCCGGGCATGAACCTTGCATCCGGTTTCTTTCAGTGTTGCGCCTGAACGATCCACCGACCGATACTTGGGGATGATCACCCGGACATCGTGTCCAAGCCCCCGCAGCGCGCCGGGAAGGCTTCCGGCCACATCGGCCAACCCTCCGGTCTTGGCAAAGGGAACCATCTCTGAGGCTGCAAACAGGATCTTCATGTCGGTCTCCAAAACGGCAGACACTTAGAGACACTTACACTCGCGCTTCCCTTAGAAACTCCGCTGCTTCCTCAGGCGGGGTCGGATTGATATAAAAACCCGAACCCCATTCAAAGCCGGCCACACGGGTCAACTTGGGCATGATCTCCAAATGCCAGTGATAATAGTCGTTGACCTCTTCTCCAATCGGCGAAGTATGCAGGATATAGTTGTAGGGGGGCATGTTCAAGGTCTTGTCAATCCGCTTCAGGGTATCCTGAAGGATAGCAGCGAGAAGAAGGTATTTTTCACGAGGCATCTGCTCAAATGAGGATTGATGGGCCTTGGGAAGAACCCACGTTTCAAAAGGGAACCTCGGCGTAAACGGCTCTATCGCCACATAGTGCTCGTTCTCTGAGATCACCCGAATCCTGGATTCCAGCTCCTGATGAAGAATATCGCAGTAGACGCAGCGCTCCTTATACCGGTAATGAAGCGATGCGCCCTGGATCTCTTCGGCAACCCTTTTGGGCACAATCGGGAGGGCGATCAACTGGGAGTGGGAATGCTCCAGGGAAGCCCCTGCCGAAAGTCCTTCATTCTTGAAGATGAGGATATACTTGAATCGAGGATCCCTCTTTAAGTCCACCATCCTCTCACGGTATGCCCAGAGCGCATCTTCGACCTTTTCCAGAGGGAGGGTGCTCAGGGTCTTGTCGTGGTGAGGGGTTTCGATAATGACCTCATGCGCCCCGATCCCGTTCATCTTGTCATAGATCCCTTCAGCCCGTTTGTTGAGGTCCCCTTCTATCTGAAGGGCAGGAAATTTATTGGCCACCACCCGCAAACTCCATCCTTCGGTATTGGGCGCCGAATCGTTTTTTCTGAAGGCAAGAATTTCCGGAGGCGTGACCTTTTCATTCCCATAGCAGAATGGACAAAACCCCCCGTTTCTTTTAAGAAGGGTCTCCCCAAAGTCCGTGGGCCTCTTTCCCCGATTCGTTGAGATGATGACCCACCGGCCGATGATGGGGTCCTTTCTCAGTTCAGGCATATATATCCTCCCCTTCGCACAAGCAAAAACAGCCTATTTTTAAATGACTTAGGAATTTTTTTAATATACCACCTCTATGACCGAGACGCAACACAAAAATTCGGCTCGAAGCCCTTAAAAGCAGGCGGCGCCTGTTGATTCTTCTTGACACATTCTCGTCTTAGGATTAAAAATTTAGAAAAAATGGTTCTTCTCACATATAGTGGGTAAAAAGGGTTCGAGGATTCCAGGGTTACGCTTCGCGTGCACCGCTTTTCTCTATCCTTGCCGTCTGCGACGGCTACTACACTGAGGTATCAAGGGGTCAAGGGGTCAAGTGAAATATTTAAACGCAAGCAAAATCTCCAGAGAAAAACACTGGAACCCTCGGACCCTCAAGTCTTGAAAAGCACTTCACTTGACCCCTGGAATCCTTGACCCCTTGACCCCTGATCTTTTCACCCACTCTTTTGGAGATGAACCAAAAAGATAAAGCCCTTATCAAAACAAAAGATGATATCCACCTGAGGGGTTATGTATGGAAAGAACTCCTGTCGCCGCCGGCCGGACAGTGAAAGCCATCCTTAAGGAATTCGGCATGGATTGGATCATTGAGAGGCATGCCATCTGGTCCTGCTGGGAAGAGATTGTAGGCCCGGAGGTTGCTTCAAAGACCCGTCCGGAATTCTTTTCCGGCAAGTGTCTGTTCATCACGGTTGAACATTCTTCCTGGATGCATCAGCTCAACTTTCTCAAGGACCCCATCATCCGGAATATCAACCGAAAACTCGGCTTTGAGGCCGCGTCGGAGATCCGTTTTCGCATCGGGACCCTTGACGGCCCGGAACCTCGACCCCAAAAGACCCGCTCTGAAAAGATCAGAATCAGCCGGGCTGAAAAAGAGGAGATCGAATCATCGCTCCGCCTGATCTCCTCTCCGGAAATAAGAGAAATTTTATACCGCATCATGCTCAAAGACCTGACTGAGAAAAAATCACAGGAAGAAAAACCATCCTCAGAACCGCTGAACACAACCCATCTTGATTGACCGTAAAAATCCGGGCTATCCCTGCTCTGGATAGAATCCTTCTCAATCGGAAAAAGACTGGATTGTCCGGCCAGCCTGTGCCGATGCCACGGCAGACAGGTCGGGCCTGTCCTCCGACTGGATCGGGGGACCGGACAATGACAAACATATGTAACCCTGATTTGTACCCATAAATTTGTCGCAGACCCATCCCTTGATTCAACTTTGACCTGAACCATTCATTATGATAATATAAAATACTTCATATGATGAAAAACAAAGCGCATCCGAACAACACGAACAAACCGCCTGCCGCGGGAGGGAAGTCGCTGATCAAGAGCGATCCCCTGCAGAGGTACCTATCAGAGATCAGGACCTATCCCCTTCTCACCCCCGAGGAAGAATATGCCCTGGCGGTACGCTACGCCGAAACCCGGGATGTAGACGCCGCACAGAAACTGGTCTTGGGAAATCTTCGCCTGGTCGTCAAGATCGCCTTTGATTTTGTCCGCCTTTACCAGAACGTTCTTGACCTGATCCAGGAAGGAAATATCGGACTGATGCAGGCGATCAAAAAATATGACCCCTACAAAGGAGTTAAGCTCTCCACGTATGCAGCCTGGTGGATCCGGGCCTATATTCTGAAATTCATCATGAACAACTATCGTATCTATAAAATCGGGACCACCGCAGCCCAGAAGAAGCTCTTTTTTAAACTCAACCAGGAATATGAACGGATCATGGCCGACGGGGATATGCCCAGCCCCAGGCTGCTGGCCGAAAGTTTCGACGTCCGGGAGTCCGACGTCATTGAGATGCAGCAAATCCTCAAGGGAGACGAAGTCTCTCTGGATGCCCCGATTCAGGAAGACTCCAAGACCTCCTTCATGCACTTCTTCTCATCAAAGGAGATCCCGGTTGATGAACGATTGGCGGACTCCCAATTCATGAAACTTTTCACTGAAAAGCTCCGGGAGTTCTCAAGAACTCTGGGGGAAAAGGAACTCCTGATCTTCAAGAAACGGCTTTTGTCCGAAAATCCGGCGACCCTTCAGGAGATTGCGAACAGCTACAAGATCAGCCGGGAACGGGTGCGTCAGATTGAGACGAGGCTGATCCGCAAACTCAAGAAATATCTCTCTCAATTCGATGCGTTCGCAGGGATACATATTGATCAGGATCACAGTCCCCGCCTGGGCGTCAGCGATACTGAAAAAAATCATTGACATTTCACCGCTCTCCTATATAAGTATGCAAAAAATATTGTTTCTTTTCCGCATACAGGATTCACCATGGGAACACGGATCGTGGTCATCGGCGGCGGTATTTCCGGTCTCTTGGCCGCCTTTTGCATCCGGGAAGGCGCCGCAAGAACCGGGCAGGACATTGAACTCACGGTCCTGGAAAGCGAAGACCGGCTCGGAGGGAAGATCTGGAGCATTCGAGACCAGGGCTTTCTTTGTGAGTACGGCCCCAACGGTTTTCTCGACAACAAGCCTCTCACTCTTGAGCTTTGTAAACGGCTCGGTGTTTCAGGGCGGCTTCTCAAAAGCCGGGATCAGGCGCGCAAACGTTTTATTTATTCCGGGGGAAAACTTCATGCTCTCCCCGAAAGTCCTCCTGCATTTTTTAAATCCGGCCTTCTGTCTCTCCGGGGCCGTCTGAGAATCATCGGTGAGCTCTGGGCCCGGAAAGCCCCGAAGGACCGGGACGAAACCCTTGCGGATTTTGCGCGGCGGAGACTGGGGCAAGAGGCCTTAGACAAACTGATCGGGCCCATGGTCTCGGGGATCTTCGCCGGAGACCCGGAACAGATGAGTCTGAAAAGCTGCTTCCCGAGGATCGCAGAGCTGGAAGCTGAGTATGGAAGCCTGATCCGGGCCATGATCAAAATCCAAAAGAAAAAAAGGACTGAGGGAGAAGCAAAGGCGCCCCAGGCCGGCCCGGCCGGCCCCGGGGGCATCCTCACTTCCTTTGCGGGGGGGCTGGAAGATCTGGTTCATGCCCTGCGTGACGCACTTTCCGGTTCCATTCAAGTATCCTGCAAGGTCAGCCGGATTCAAAGGGGCTTGAAGGGTGAACCGCCTTTCCGGATTCAGGTGGAAAATCAAAGCGCTCCTATCCCTGCAAAAATTGTGGTCTCCGCCGTTCCAGCCTACGCCGCCGCCCGGATACTTTCAGGGCTTTCCGACCAGGCATCGGACACGCTGCGTCAAATCCCTTATGCCCCGGTTTCCGTCATCTGCCTGGGGTATCGGAAAGAGTCCATTCCGATTTCCGTAGACGGCTTCGGTTTCCTGATTCCGAATCAGGAAAACAAGAAGATCCTGGGTACGCTTTGGGATTCCAGCATCTTCCCCGGAAGGGCGCCCGAGGGGTATGTCTCTCTTCGGAGCATGGCCGGCGGCGCCCGTCATCCCGAATACGCTCTTGCAAATCCCGATGAGATTCTTGCCGGCGCCCGGCAGACGCTGAAAGAGATCATGGGGATCCAGGCTGCACCAAAGTTTGTCAAGATATTCCAACACAAAGAAGCCATCCCGCAATATACGGTCGGCCACGGCAAACGTCTCTCCGCATTGGAGCAGATCCTCGCCGAAGATCATCCCGGTCTCTTCCTGACAGGCAACGCTTTCTACGGTATCGGGATTAATGACTGCGTTGAGAGCGCAGAGCGTGCCGCGGAGAGGGTCATGGCTTTCATCAAAAAAGCATAGGGGAAAGCGGGTTCGTTAGAGGGGGACCCCGTCTACTTCCTCCAGACATGGATCTCCCGTGCGATCTCCTTGTCCAGGGCCAGGGTCGTTTCCTCAAAGAGAATCACCAGGGCAGGCTGTTTCTGGTGAACCTTGACCCGGGTGCCGGGGAAAAGACCCATAGAGGTAAGCTGGTCCAGGAGCTGATGGTCCCGGGTGGAGATATAGGCGATGACTCCCTGCCCTCCCGGATCCAGCTTGTCCAGAGAACGGATCAGGCTTTCAATCTGCGTTCTTTTTTCGGAACAGCAGGTCCCACGCGGGATGCGCTTCCCATGGGGACAGCTTGTGGGATGGCCGAGCAGGGTGCAGATACTGTCGGTCAACTGCGGACTCATCACGTGCTCAAGGTCACAGGCGGACTCTTCGATCTTGTTCTTCTCCCTCAAGATCAATACGTCCGAAATCAGGCGCTCGGCCAGACGATGGCGCCGGATGATCTCTTCGGACAGGCTCTTCCCCTTCTCCGTGGCCTGGACTTTTCCACGGGGATCGATGACGATCATTTTCTCTTCTTGAAGAAGGGAGATCTGTTCCTGCGTGAGCGGATGGTTAAGGCCGCGCGCCTGCAGATCTTTTAAAAACACCTCTCCTTTCTCCCCCAGGGTCCCGATCAACTCCATGGCCTCTTCACGATCTTCCCTGTTCATGGTCTTCCTCCTACAAAATCGAAAAAGTTCGTAGAACGACGTTCAGCACGGCCCCCACCAGAATTGCATAAACCAGGATAAAGCTCACCATATAAAAAGCCACTTTTTTGCCGTGCTCTTTAATCATGACAAAATAGTTGGCCAGACAAGGGACAAAGAGGACCATTACCGTCATACTCACAGCAAGCTGAAGCATACTCATTTCTCCCCGATCGGCCATCATGAAAAGTCCGGCGGCGCCGTAGTCTCGTCTCAGAAACCCGACAATAAAGGCCTGGGCTGTCTTGGCCGGAAGATCAAGCAGCCCCTCCAGGACCGGCGCGAGGACCCGCTCAATCCCGCCGATCAAACCCAGCCTATCGAGCAAAAAGAGGATAAACGTACCCAGCATAAAAAGGGGAACGGCCTCCTTCAGAAACCATTTGACCCTGTGGTAGGTCTTCATAACGATGTTTGACATCTGGGGGATTCGGAGGGGCGGAATCTCAATCAGGAAATCCGAACTCTTGCCCGGAACAACCTTGGCCGCAAGATGGCCCACAATCAAAAGCTGCATCAGAACCGTTACGATCACGATGGCCAGGGCCTTCATGGAGAGACCCCCGACCAGGCCCAAGATCACTCCCAATTGGGCTGAACAAGGGATCCCGAGGGCAAGAAGCAGGGTGGCTATGACTCTTTCCTTTCGGGTCGTCAGGATTCTTGTGGTCAGGGTCGCCATGGTGACGCATCCGAGGCCGAGGACCATGGGAAGAACAGCCCTCCCGTTCAAACCGATCTTCTTGAAGACTCGGTTGGACATGACCGTGAGCCGGGGAAGGTAACCGGAGTCCTCAAGCAATCCGAAAAAAAGGAAAAAGAAACTGACCACCGGAAGAACGATGGCCACAGAGTAAGTGAGCCCCACGGATAAAACTCCGTACTCACCGACCAAAAGATCGTGCATAAAGGCAAAGGGGAGGACGGCATCCACCACACGGGTCAAGAAGGGCGTCACCACCCGCCCGAAGACAACATTCTCCAAAAAATTGACTCCGTAACCGGCCCCGATTTTCCCCACGAAGAGGTACATCAGGTAAAGGAGGAAGAAAAGGACCGGAACCCCGATGACCGGATGCATGGCCCAATTCCCTACGGTTTCTCTCCGGCTCGATGAAGGTTTGTATTCCTGCTGAACGCAGAGCTTGAAGATCTCATCCACATAGACCTGCCTTTGTTTCTGGATCACATAACCCAGAGGATCCTGGAACTCCTCTTGAGCCTTTTGAAGGATCTCCTGAATCTTCCCGGTGTCGAGGTCCGGGTCGGTTTCCTTCAGGAGATGATATAAATGCCTGTCTTCCGCCAGAAGCGTGAGGGCAAGAAACCTTTTTGAGACCGGCGTCTCCGGAAGAAGAGCGGCGAGTTCCTCAACGGCGGCCTCGATGGGAGGAGAAAACCGCGCCTCTCGGTTTGCGTGGCGGAATTCGCCGAGAGACTTCCAAATCTCCCTGAGGCCCCTCCGCTCGGTGGCCACGGTGGGGATCACCCGAATCCCCAAAATCTCAGAGAGCCGGTCACGGTCAATGCGGATCCCCCGCTCCTCGGCCTCGTCATACATATTCAAGACAAGAACCATGGGCAAGCCCATGTCTGAAAGCTGGGAGTTGATCAGAAGGGAACGCTTCAGATTCTTGAAATCGGCTACCTGCAAGATCCCGGCGTCCTCTGTTCGGAGAAGGATATTCCTCGTCACCTGTTCATCCTCGGACTTGGGAATCAGGCTGTTGACGCCGGGGCTGTCGATGATCTTGATGTTCTCCTGCCCCCTTCCGGTGGTTTGAATAATCCCCTCCACGATCTCCACGGAGGTCCCCGGATAATTCGATACGGTCACATACCTTCCTGTCAGCAGACCGAAAATCACACTTTTTCCTACATTCGGGCTCCCTACCAGGATCACCGTTTTGGGCTCTTTACGCTTCCCGTCAGTCAAGCTTTCCCCTCCGTCACGTGTCCATCATCCATCCATGATCAGCCGCAATTTTTTTTATAGTAGTATAACCCCCGGCGGAAAACAACCAAGTTTTTATGAAAAAACTCCGGTCAGCAAACGTTTTGAAAGAGGCGCGTGAATTCGCTTGAATTTTTCCCCTCTATTTCTTATGATAGCTCTGAATCAAAGGACAAAAGGACCTTTTCTGGAGAAGGAGCGGTTCCATGAGATGTCTCCGCGTGGGAATGGCACAGATCAACCCGGTGGTCGGGGACCTGGATGGAAACCGTAAAAAAATGGTCGAGTGGATCCGGGCTGCCCGAAAAAAGGGGGTTCAACTCCTCTCCTTCCCGGAACTTGTCGTAACCGGATACCCTCCCAAGGATCTCCTGTTAAAGCCCGACTTTATCCGGAAGAATCTCGAATGCCTGCAGAAAATCCTGCCGGAAACAAAAGGGATCTGCGTGATTGTGGGATTCGTGGACTACACGGACGATCTCTATAATGCCGCCGCCGTCCTCCATGACGGCCAATGGATCGGAACCCAGCACAAGATCCTTCTTCCGAATTACGATGTATTCGACGAGCATCGCTATTTTCGGCAGGGGGCCCAAAGCTTCTTATTTGATATGGACTGCGCCCTCTTCGGGGTGACCATCTGTGAGGACATCTGGTTCCCTGACGGTCCGGCCGTGGAACTGGCCCGAAACGGAGCTGAACTCGTGGTCAACATCTCCGCATCGCCCTTCCATGCCGGCAAGGCGGGCATGAGACGGGAGATGATCGCCACGAGGGCCAGGGATCATCTGGCCGTCCTGATGTTCAACAATATGGTCGGAGGCCAGGACGATCTGGTCTTTGACGGCAGGAGCCTGATCGCCGACCAGCAGGGACACCTGATATCCCTCGGCAAGGCCTTTGAGGAAGACCTGATCGTATCCGACCTGAACCTGGACGACGTGCGCCATGACCGGCTGAAAAACCCCCGGAACCGGCGGAGGACTTTGGAAACCAAACTGAATGCAAGGCCCTTGACGGTCATTGCTTCCACGGGGATCACCCGCAGCCTCGATAAAGGGACGTGCCGGAAAAAACTTGACATCACTGAGAATCCCTTCCTGCTGCGCGAGGTCCACGAGGCTTATCATCCATACGAAGAGGTCTATTCGGCGCTCAAACTCGGCCTTTCCGATTATGCGCGGAAGAACGGCTTCAGGAAGGTCGTCATCGGGATCTCCGGAGGGATTGATTCCGCCCTGACGGCCGCCCTGGCCGTGGACGCCATCGGCGCGGATCATGTGATCGGGGTCTCCATGCCGAGCAGGATCACCTCCAGGGATAGCGTGGAGGATGCAAAAATACTGGCCGGGAACCTGGGCATCCGGCTGAAGATCATCCCGATCCACGATATCTATGACGCCTTTGCGGCAGCGCTTTCAAAAATTTTTAAAGGCAAAAAAAGAGACGTCACTGAAGAAAACATCCAGGCACGAATCCGCGGGGTGATCCTCATGGCGCTCTCCAACAAGTTCGGCTATCTGGTCATCAGCACGGGGAACAAATCCGAAGTGGGAGTGGGATATGCCACTCTCTACGGCGACATGGCAGGGGGACTGGCCCTGATTTCCGATGTGCCCAAGACCCTCGTCTATAAACTCGCCGATTACAGAAACAGCCTGGCCGAACAGCCGGTGATCCCGGAACGAATCATGACCAAACCCCCCTCGGCGGAACTCTCTCCGGGTCAAAAAGATTCGGATACACTCCCTGATTATGAGATCCTCGACGGGATCCTGCACGCTTATGTAGAATTGGATGAATCCGCCTCGGACATCGTGGGTCTGGGTTATGATCAAAAAACCGTCCGCCGCATCATTCGGATGATCGACAAAAACGAGTATAAGCGCCAGCAGGCCGCCCTGGGGATCCGGATCACGCCCAGGGCCTTCGGCTCAGGACGCAGGCTGCCGATTACGAATAAATACAGCGTATGAATAAAAAAAAAGAGATCCGAATCATCGGGGCCGGCCCTGCGGGGTTGTGCGCAGCCATCCACCTGGCCCATGCCGGTTACGGCGTCACCGTATTCGAAAGGAACCGAGACGTGGGCATGCGCTTCTCCGGAGACTTTCAGGGGATTGAAAACTGGAGTATAAGCGAAGACTTTCTCTCTTCAATTCAGAGGATGTCGATCCGCCCTGATTTCCTCTGTCAACCCTATAAGCAGGGCGAGTTCTTCATGCAAGGGAATTTCGGAGGGACCGTAAAATCCGACAAACCTCTCTTCTATCTCACCCTTCGAGGCCCGCTGAAAGGAAGCCTGGACCGATCCCTGAAGAAACAGGCCGAAGATGCCGGGGTTCATATCCTGTTCAACCAGCGGATGAACCCGGACCAAGGGGAGATCATTGCAACCGGCCCTGGAAGACCCAATACCCTGGCCAGCGGCGTGCTTTTTAAGACCGATCTCCATGACACCATCATGGCTTATCTGGACAACCGGGCCGCGCCCTGGGGTTATGCCTATCTTCTCGCCCGGCAGGGGCAGGCGACCCTGGCGAGCGTCTACTTCAAAGACTTCAAGAATGGGTTCAACCACCTTGACCACAGCATCCGGGCCTTTCAGAACATCCGCCCATTTTCCATGGAAGAGACTCGGCGGTTTACCGGTTACGGCAGCTACTTCCCAACCCGAAACGCGGTTCATCATCATCGGCTCTACGCAGGGGAGGCGGCAGGGTTCCAGGATTTTCTTTTTGGTTTCGGGATCCGGTATGCCCTGACCTCCGGGTATCTCGCCGCCCGAAGCATCATAGAGGGTTCAGACTATAACGCCCTCTGGAAAGAGGCCTTTGGAAGACAGATCTATACCTCGCTCTCCAATCGATACCTGTTCCAAAGGTTCGGCGCCATGGCCCACCGCTTTGTAATCTGGGGAACCACGAGAGGAGACCCCTGGCGGTTCATGAACCGGCTCTATCAGTCCTCATGGTCCAGGCGTGCGGCCTATCTTCCTGCAGAACGATGGTTGAAACGATCCGCAAAGAACCATGGGTTAAAAAAAACATAGGAAATTCTTTAAAAATCATGAACGCGGCAGAAATTAAAATAAAGATTTTGAGGTTCTCTGTATCGGCCATTCAATCAACAAGAAGGAGGCAATATGAAAAAAGGAATCTTCTGGTTATTTATTTTTTTAGTCATCCAAACAACCATCATCGCTCAGGTCAACGCCGAATGGAACTACACCTTCATCCCCAAAGTGTCGATGGGCTTGGAATATGATTCCAACATTTATTGGAGCGCATCCAATAAAGAGAGTGATTTTAACTATCAGGCAGACATCGCCTTCCCGTTTCATGCCGTATCACCGGACACGGATATAGGCCTCAACTACCGGACCAGCCGATTTCAATACTCTTCTTTCCCGGGAGCAAATTATGGAAACCATTACGTCACGCTGAACGCCTCGCACAAACTCTCGCAGCGTCTCAGCCTCTCCTTGTCGGACAATTTCGCCAGTATGAAGGATTCGGACAGGTTCCTGAGGGCCGGGGCCAGCGAGACCGAATCGGACATTATCGTGGAACAGGTCAGAAACAAATCCAATTCCGTGACCGGATCCATGAGCTATTCGGTATCTCCCAAGGCCTTCATCAGCCTGAGCGCGACCCATTCCTTGTTCCGTTACTCCCTGCCGGCTTACTATGACTCATCCGGTAACGGAGGGACGATCTCCTACAACTACAGTCTGGATGCCCAGAATACCGTCTTCACTTCGATTTCCGCAAATAACACGAATTATGAAAGGAGCGATCTGGAACTGAGGCAGAGCGCTGTGTATAGACCGATCGGTCCAGATTTTTATGAGCTTCTTTTCAACTCGGAATTTGACCGGTCCATAAACAAATCCGCCTATATCGGATGGTCACACCAATTTTCATCCACCTTGAATACCAGTCTATACATCGGCACAAGAAGGACCGAAGATGTCACAAAAATTCTCGCTCTTGTTCCAGGCGGAGGCATTGAAGTCCCCCATTCTCTGCCAGAAGGAAGTCTTGTCCAAGCTGCTATAGCCTCATCATATATATACGCCATCGCACATACTGGAATGCCGATTGTCTTCCCTGGTGTAACTATAGAACCTATCAGCGACGATTCACAGAAAAGTTCCGGGTTAATCTACAATCTCACCATCAACAAAACCTTTGAGTCTTCATCCCTCTCTCTATCATTTGACCAGGATACCTATCAACGATCCGCTTATGGCGGGACATCGATCCGCCGGTCTTACAGCGCCAATTATAACCACCGCCTCTCGGACCGGCTGAGCGCCTTTTTGAACGGCCGTTACGACCAGAACAAGAATGAATCGGACTTTTTACAGGACAAATATGATACCCTCCGCGTCGGCGTCGGGACCAGCTATTCCATTACCCGTGACCTCTCAGGATCTCTTTCATGGAATCATACCATACAGAAAAGAGACCTCCAGGGCGCTGTGGCCGGCCCGCGGATCGAACGGGACCTGGTTGCTCTGATCTTCACGTATCAATGGCCTTTGAAAAGATAAAGCGGGAACAGGAGGCGTTTCATTTTGAATGAAAGTCGGCTTTTTCTATGCTTGATCCTGATCCTCCTTGCCCTTTCCGCCTTTTTCTCGGGTTCGGAGACGGCCCTGACTTCCTTCCGAAAAACCCGCCTGAGACATCTTGTACAAGAGGGGGACAAGCGTGCCATCTTGGTCGAGCAGCTTTTGAAAAAGACCGACCGGCTTCTGGGAACCATCCTGGTGGGGAACAACCTGGCCAATGCAGCCGCTTCGGTTCTGGCCGGGGCCCTGGCCGCTCAGATGCTCGAACCCTCTTTCGGCAAGGAGACCGCTATGCTGGCCGCTACGCTCATCATTACCTTTTTCCTTTTGATTGTATCCGAGATCACACCCAAAACCTTTTCCGCCCACCATGCCGAGGAGGTTTCTTTTCTGGCCGCACGCCCGATCCAATGGCTGACCGTGATCCTCGCCCCCCTGGTGAGCGTGACCACGTTGATCTCAAGCTTCATTCTGAAGGGGGTCTTACGGGTAAAACCCATGAACGTCCGGATCTCCATGGAAGAAATCCGATCCATCATCACCCATGGAGAAGAAGAAGGGGTCCTTCAGAAAGAAAAAGGGGAGATGCTTCACGGAATCTTTGAAATCAGCAAGACCATTGTCAAGGAGGTGATGGCGCCCAGAACGGACATTGCCGCCATCGACCTTCGCGACTCAAACGAAACGATCCTGAAAACCATTATAGAATCCGGCCATTCCAGATATCCCGTTTACCGGAATCATATCGACAATATCGTCGGTTTTCTTTTTGTCCGGGACCTGATCCCTTACTGGTCTGATCCCGGGGGATTTGAACCTCAGAAGGTCCTTCGCAAACCCTCTTTTGTACCGGAGACAAAGCGGGTGGATCATCTCCTTGATGAATTCCGAAAGGAAAAACGGCAGATCAGTATCGTGGCCGATGAATACGGGGGCGTGGCCGGACTGGTCACGATGCAGGATCTTCTCGAGGAGATTACCGGAGAAATTCGTGATGAATACGATCAAGAAACCAAAAAAGTAGAACGTTTCCCCGGCGGCGTCATGATCCTGGACGGACGGCTGACACTCGACGAGGTCTATGAAGAGAGCGGGATCAAGTTCCCTAAAGGAGAATATGAAACGATTGCCGGATTTCTTCTGGATATCTTCGGCAAGATCCCCAAGGAGGCCGAGGCGATCTCCTTCAAACAATACTTGATCTCAGCGCATAAACTGGAAAGGCACCGCATTCTCAAGGTGAAGATAAAACCCATACTGGGCGAGACCGTTTAATCAACCTAGTTACACCCTGTTTTAAGATTTTCAATTTCCCCCTTTACAGAAAGCGCCGGATTGTATAAAATGAAATCATACGGAACTTATTGTAAATTCGGGTAAATTTCTTCACACACATGATTCAAGACATCCGTTTACACGGCGCCATATCCGATCAGATCGAATACTTCACGACCATCGCTGGTCACGATATCAGCCATCGCTATTTCTTCGAAGAGGGGAAAGATCCAAAGTCGGGGCCTTTCACCCGATTCTTCTCTCTCGGCAACGAACTGATTCTCACGCGCGATGGAATTCTGCACAAGGGAAACGGCGGAAGTTTCTGTGAGTACATGTTCGGAGGGGAGCAGCCCATTGAAGACCTGATGCGGAAAGAGGTTTTAAACAGGCTGATTATGTGCGGCGCCGTAGCCTCGGATGAAGGCAAAGGAATTGAATTTATCTCTCGAAGCCACTGGTTTGACGACTATGGAAAGATCTTCTTCGAAGGCAACACCCTTGCAAATTATTTTTTCTTCGTCTATTTCGAAGAAATAAAAGAATTCCGCCGGCAGCAGGAATATATCCTGCGCAGCATAGGGAAACGCCTCAAACGCTCAACCTATGTAGGCCGGGGCGATGACCTGGGACTCGTTTCCGAAATCCTCACGGAAATGAACCGTCCCCGGTATCTTTTCTTTCTGATCCGGATCGTCAACAAACACCATGAGGCGTTCTATAACCTGTATAAAGAGATCTACTACAAGAACAAATCCATTTCCGAAAAGGATGCGGATAGGATCCATGCCTTGGCCTCACATTATCGGATCAATCAGTACGATCAGGAACGGATGAAAATCGATGTCATTTACAAACACCCTGAAAACAAGCGGATTATTGATGAATGCAAGGATGTCCTGATCGAAGGAGAGGCCCGTCAGGAAATCAGCCACTCGCAGCAGGCCCGGCTGATCCGGCTGAGAACCCTCTGCGTACGGAACAACATTCCTATCGTCCTTCCCAATATCCTGGATGATCAGCTTTTAAAGAACAAAAAACTGATGGAGGTGGATGAACCTGAGTACATCCAGGAAACCAGAGAGATCTTGGAGGGGCTTTTCATCAAGGAGGATAACCTCGACAAACTGATCACAAAAGATGACATGGTCAAACTTCTCTGGGCAAAAAACAAGGCCACGGTGTTTCAGGACCCGACCTTCGACGGCATCCTGATGGATACCGTGCGAATCTGCGACGAGCTCTCAGAAAAGCAGGGGAATGACTGGCCTTTGGAAAACTTCGGATACATCGTGACGCATTTCGACCGATATGACGCCACCTACATGATCATCAACCAACTCGCCTTCAACGAAGAGATCGAACTCACCCCGGACAAACTCAGAAGCCTTTTAGGGCATAAAAAGGTTTTTGACGAGACCTATCCTAATCTCTTTTATGAACTCTTTATCCTAACCGTCTTACAGAACAAATATCTCTCTCATTACGGCAGGAAGAAGATCCTTGCCCTCTCTGCGGGAATCCAGGGCATCGAGAACGGGGACAAAACCCTCGCCGACGTTGTTGAAACCATTTCAGAAATTCAAGACCAGCAAAAACTCTATTTCACAATCTATGATCGTATTAAAGAAAGGGTTCTTGACGTCTATACCAAGATCCACGGAAGACAGCAGCGAGAAGCCATACGGAGACAACTTTTCACCGAGATCTCGGTCTATCTGGATATCAACAAGAACCTTCTGGATCATCTCCTCAACCAGGCCATACTGAACCTCAACAAGGAGATCTATTATAAAGAAAAACTTCTGCCGCAGATCATTGCCGAACAGAACAACATGCTCCGGCAGGACTTCTTCGAAAACAGCGGCCTGGACCGTTTTACCCTCGAGGAACTGGAAAGGGAATATTACGAGCAGAACAAAATGGACGAAAAGGCCCTCGTTGCCCTGCAAAACGGCTCCAACTAAGCGGTCCTGTTCGTAAATATGGTGACGTACCGACTTGTACTCGGTTTACCGGTAGAGGGTCGTAGGGCGGTCTCATCCCCGCGCGCGACTGAGGTGTACCCCTCTGGTACGCTGCAAGGAGCGGAACGGAGAGAAGGCCGCCCTACGGCACTCAAATGCCACCGTATTTACGAATAGGGGCTACTAACTGGCCATCCTGAACCTAAAAATCCCCTTGCTTTTCTTTTAGGATTTCTGCTATAAAATAATCGGATTTCCGGTCCCCCGATCAAGCTTGCCTTCCGACTTGATCGGAGGGTCGGAGGACAGGCCTATACCTTTCATCCGTTCGGATTTGATGTTATAAACTTGTCCTCGACTTTGATCGGGGAATCGAGGGGGCGTCTTCATGAAAAGTTTAAACAGGGTACAGCTTATCGGCAGACTAGGGAAAAACCCGGAGGTGAGATATACGACGAACGGGTCGGCTGTGGCTAACTTCTCCATGGCAACAAACGAGTCTTGGACCGGTAAGGACGGACAGAAGAACGAGCGGACAGAATGGCATAACATCGTGGCCTGGGGTAAACTGGGCGAGATCTGCGGGGAATATCTGACCAAGGGAAAACAGGTGTACATCGAAGGAAGGCTGACCACTAGGTCCTGGGAAGATAAAGACGGGAACAAGCGGTATACCACTGAAGTCCGGGCGGAGAACATGATCATGCTGGGAGGTCCCGGTTCCGGTTCCGCTTCCGCCCCTGGTTCCGACCATACAGCAACTGAAAATGAGGCGCCAAGCTCCGCCTCCACGATTGAGGATGACATCCCTTTTTAGCCACTCAATGGGAGAAAAAACATGAGTGAGACATTAGCCATTGTCGTAGGCGGCGGGCCCGCGCCGGGAAT
>MNYV01000089.1 GCA_001873285.1 Nitrospirae bacterium CG2_30_53_67 | reverse complement strand
CTTAAGTTTCTTAAAACTTTTGACATTACCAATTTCTGAATGGTTCTCACTTCACTCTCCCTTGTCCGGGATGTCTTCCCGTATCCGGTAATTCAGTTGTCTTTTTTTCATCCACAGGACCGCAAGAAGGTCCACGAAGGATCGAAAGATCCGGTTTCGGATGTTGTATTTGGCTGTTCCGTGCCGCCTCGGGTAATGTCCGACGCGGACCTCGATCACCCGGAATCCTTCCATTTTGAAGAGCGTGGGAAGGAAACGGTGCATGCCGTTATAGAGCTTGACCTTCTGAAGGCATTCCCGTTTGTAGGCCTTGAGCGAGCATGCAATATCCTTGATCTCCTCATGAGTCAAGGCGTTCCTGACCGAATTGGCGATCACCGAAGAGATCTTCCTGATCCAGGGGTCCGATCTCTCGGCCCGGAAGCCGCATACCATATCGTATTCCGGGATTTTTTCGAGGAGCAGGGGGATGTCTCCGGGGCTGTTTTGCAGGTCCGCATCCAGGGTCACGATCACCTCTCCGAGAGCGGCCCGGAAGCCGGCGTCCATGGCCGAGGTCTGCCCGGCATTTTTTTCAAAGCTGATGACCCGGATCCTCGGGTTTTCCCGCCGGGCCTCCAGGATTCTCTCAAGGCTTTTGTCCCGGCTTCCATCATCCACCATGATGATCTCGTATATTTTTCCGAGGTGATTCAGGGTCTCTTCGAGTTCTCGGATCAGGATGGGGATATTCTCTTCTTCGTTATAGACCGGGATCACCACGGAGAGTTCGGGCGGTTTCATTTCCTTGAATCCTTTCCCCCTGTATGGAGAGGTCTCCGGCCCGCCCCGGGACAGGGCCGTACAGAACCTCGCAATGCGGCACGTTCGACGGCTGTTCAAGACAAAGCCGGGCCGTTTCGGAGAGCATAAGAATCGGAAGCCTCCCCTGGACCCCTTCGATGATCCTTCGGAAGACCTCTTTCTTGCCCATGCCTTCGGTTTCTGCGTGCACGGTCATGACGTGAAGTCTGCCCGGTTTCAGACGAGAGAGATAATAATCTGCAATTTCCCTGTCGCTTCCCGCCTCTTCTCCCATGATCTCATCCATGGTGGGAAGGGTCGTGGGGATCTGGAGGGTGTTGAACCGCACGCCGTCCACTACAGGGAAAAATGGGGACTCACCCCGCATGTCGCTGCAGTAGATGAGGCCGGCCTGGTCCTGGACGGCGAGGCTCCGGGCATTGGAGATCCAACCCGGGGCGGCGGAGCTGAGAGCGTCCCGGCCCAGGACCTCTCGGAAGGCCGAGCGGGCGAGGTTGAGCTCCTTTCGGATCTGCTCTATGCTCATCCGGTGGAGCTTATCCTGCCATTTCACATGGTCCCAGCAGTGGATCCCGATCTCGTGGCCTGCCTCGGGAATGGCGCGGATGATGTGCGGCAGGGCGTGCGCGATTTTAGGCGCCGGCAGAAGGGTCCCGTACAGCAGGGTGGAGAAGCCGTACATCCTTGCGGCCCGGGTCCGGATCATCTTTTTTAAAAATCCTTTTTTCGTGAAGATCCGGAAGACGGCCCGGCCGGAATGATCAGGGCCCAGGGATACGAAAAAAGAGGCTCGGATCTTGGTTTCCCTGAAAAGATTCAGCAGCGCAGGGACCCCGTATTCGAGTCCCCGGTAGGTGTCCACGTCCACCTTGAATGCCAGGCCGTCCTTGGACAGTGAGCTCAGGACAGTCGAACTGTTCAGATTCAGAGGGGAAGGCGTCATCCTGACCTCCCTTGAATCAGGGAGAACCTTTCCGAGTCATTCTGTTTGAATGGGGATGGGTTCTCCTGCAGGAGTATCTGGTCCGGACTGATCCCGGAGATCTCCTTTCTGTGTTTTTCTTCGATGAGAAGATAATTTTCGGAATCCTGTAGAAAACGCCCGGCCTCTTCGGGATCATCGATCCTCCGGACAGGGATTTGATCCAGGTAAAAAAAGAGGTTTCCCTCCCTCCCTTGGTGGAGGACGGCAAGGCGATCCTGAGGGATATGCATCCGGTTTACGCTGCTGCAAAGGCCTCGAAGACCCCGAAAGGATTCCGCCGCGGGCAAAACAACAAAAAACAAGTAGAGGTCCATGCAGAACACAACGGTGAGAAGGACGGCGACAAACAGTTTGACTGTCCTGAGCTCACTGTCGAAGGAGTGTCTGACCTTGGATCCGGCATAAAGAAGGATCGAGAGGATCAGCCCGAGGGCTGTGATGGCCGCCGCCCAGGCATGCCGGCTGAGGTTAAGCGCTTCATACGGTTTGAGCAAAGACGGCTGTAAAAAAACAAGGATAGCGGCCGAGCCCATGATCAGTGTCATAAGACCCGCCGGGATTAGGACCTGGACCCAGGATCTCCATCCCCGGAGAGGCTCGCGCATCAGATCCGACCAGCTTCTGCCAATGATTAAAGAGGCTGCGGGAAAGAGCGGCAGAAGATAATAACTCCGCCTTGAACCGGAGAGGGTGAAGAATAAAAACAGGGAGCAGAAGTAGAGGATGACAAACCCTGTCGAGCCGTCCATGGGCCCCTGTCTGCCGTTGCACAGGCAGGTCGGCTTCCTGAGATGATGGATCAGGGCGCCCGGGAGGAACAGCGCCCACGGCGCAAAGATTGCGAAGATCTCGTAAAAATAGTAATAGACCGGCTGTTTGTGATCAAAGGGGTCGAAGAAGCGGAGGACGTTCTCCTTGAATACCAGGTAGAGGGAGTCGGTAGAGCCGCTCCGGGTGAAATCAAGGAAAAATGGGATCAGGTAGATCAGGGCGGAAAAAAGACCCGCGGGGATGGTATGCCGGTTCCATAGCCAGCCCCATTGTTTCCGGATCCACGCATAGGGGAGAAGGACCGCCATAGGAAGGGCGAATCCGAGAAGCCCCTTGGTGAGCGAATTTACGGCCATGGAGAGGTAAAAAGGATAGAGCCAGCCTCTCGAGGGGGCCGGCTCAAAACGGACAAATATCCAGAGGGAGAGCAGCACCCCGGTCATATTGATGAGATCGGCCGATGCGGTCCTCCCCCAGTAAATAAAATAAAATGATGTGCCGAGGATCAAGGAGGAGAGGAATCCGGTCTCCCTGTCGTAGAGACGCTTCCCCATTCCATAAAGAAGCAGCAGGGCCGCCATGGCCGAAACCGCGGAAGGGAGTCTCGCCGAAAGCTCGGTCACCCGTCCTCCGGTAAAGGGCGTGAAGAATAGGATCATATCATAAGAAAGGAACGGCTTGTCCCTGTAGGGGGCGCCGTTGATCCTCGGAGTCAGGTAATCTGATGCAGCAAGCATCTCACGCGCAGCCTCGGCCCATCTTCCTTCAGATCCCCAGAGAGAACGATCTCCTAATCCGTGGAGCAGGAGAAGGGCGGATAGTGCCGTGAGGATCAGGATGAGGGTGAGATCCTTCCCGGATGTCTTCATCTCTCCCGGAGTCCTTCCCGAATTTTCCGAGGTTAAGGGTTCCGCCGTCATAGAATCGTTTCTTTATGATCTTCCGTAAGATAGTAGTCCAGGGTCTTTTTCAACGCGGTCTTAAGATTCACCTTGGGTTTCCATCCGAGAAGCTCATGGGCCTTTTTGATGGATGGGACTCTGGTCATGATGTCCTGATACCCTTTGCCGTAGTAGTCTTCGGATGTGACCTCGATGATTTGCGCGGCCTCGGCCTTTTTCCGGTATTTTGGGTATTGCATGACCATCTCCCGGAGGGTATGGGCCAGATCACGGATGGAAATGTTATTGGCCGGGTTCCCGATATTGAAGATCTCTCCCTGGCAGACATTGTTTTTGTTTTCTATGATCTTCAGGAGGCAGTTGATCCCGTCGTCAATATAGGTAAAGCTCCGGCTCTGCCTGCCGCCGTCCACGAGTTTGATCGGCTCGCCGATCATGATGTTTCCCAGAAATTGGGTCAGAACCCGGGAACTCCCTTCCTTGCCCACGGTAATCCGGTCCAGTTTGGGTCCGATCCAGTTGAACGGGCGGATCAGGGTGAACTGGAGCCCCTCTCTTCCGTAGGCCCAGATGACCCGGTCCATGAGTTGTTTGCTGCAGCTATAGATCCACCGCTCTTTATGGATCGGCCCGAGCACCAGGGGGCTGGTATCCGGGTCGAACTCCGGGTCCGAACACATGCCATAGACCTCTGATGTGGAGGGGAAGATGACCCTTTTTTTGTACTTGACGCACTGCCGGACAATCCGGAGGTTTTCCTCGAAGTCGAGTTCGAACACGGCGAGCGGGTCCTGCACGTAGCTTGCCGGCGTGGCAATGGCCACAAGGGGAAGAACCAAATCCGATTTCTTGATGTGGTATTCGATCCATTCCTTGTTGATGGAGATGTCTCCTTCGACAAAATGGAATCTCGGGTTGTTGATGGAGTGCTCCAGCTTGTCGCACGCCATGTCCATGCCGTAGACTTCCCAGTCCGTATCGCTCATGATTTTATAGGTCAGACTGTTTCCGATGAACCCGTTTACGCCCAGAATGAGAACCTTCATTTTAAACTCCTTTTGAAAATAGCGGGTAAAAAGGGGTCGAGGATTCAAGTGAAATGCTGAAACACAAGCAAAATCTCCAGAGAAAAACCCTTGAACCCTCGACCCCTTATGTTTTTAGCCCTTCACTTGACCCCTGGAATCCTTGACCCCTTGACCCCT
>MNYV01000088.1 GCA_001873285.1 Nitrospirae bacterium CG2_30_53_67 | reverse complement strand
CTTGTGGATCACCTCATTTCCGGACCTGGCGAGGCGCCATTGCTGACGCTCGCCGGCATGAATGAAATGCAGAACGGCGGCAGTATGCCCGATTATGCAGGGCTCCCGGTCCAGGACTATCTCTCTCCGGGTTTCGTTCTCCCCTACAGCGGGTCGAGCGGATGTCATTTCCGCCGATGCGCCTTCTGCCCGGAAAGAGCCGAATCCAATCCCTATGTTCCTGTGCCGGTGGAGAGAATAGCCGTCGAACTGAATACGCTCACCAAAGAGACAAAACCGGCACTGATCCATTTCCTGGACAATGCCATGAGCGCCCCGCTGCTCAAATCCCTTTCGGATCATCCCCCCGGTGTGCCATGGTATGGTTTTGCACGGATCAGCCGGCTCCTGGCCGATATGGATTTCTGCATGGCCCTGAAGCGTTCAGGATGCGTGATGCTCAAGCTGGGTCTGGAATCCGGGGATCAGGACGTGCTCGACCGGATGGACAAGGGGATTGATCTTGACACGGCATCAAAGGCCCTGAAGACCCTGAGCCGCTCGGGAATCGCCGCGTATGTCTATCTTCTTTTCGGCACGCCGCCGGAGAGCCTGACTGAAGCGCAAAGGACCCTTGCATTTACAGTCAGGCACAAGGATGAAATCAGCTTCCTGAACCTCGCGATCTTCAACATGCCGGTTTCCAGCCCGGAAGCAGAAGGACTGAAAACCAGCGGTTTCTATGAAGGCGACCTTTCCCTCTACACGGACTTCGTCCATCCAAAGGGGTGGCACAGAAAAAAGGTCCGGCAGTTTTTAGAGCAGGAGTTCAAGCGCCATCCGGCCGTGTCAGGCATCCTGAAAAAAGAGCCGCCGCTTTTTACCTCCAATCATGCGCCTTTCTTTGTGATGGATCCTCCCAAAAACCCGTGCCGGGAAGGGTGACCGGCCGAAAAGTCTCTGCCTTTGCCCTTGCGGATTGCCATGCTCATGAATCTGGTATATCTTTGTCCTAAGTGGTCCTATTCGTAAATACGGTTGCATTCGAGTGCCGTAGGGCGGCCTCCTCGGCGTTCCGCTCCTTGCGGTGTACCAGAGGGGTACGCCTCAGTCGCGCGCCTTGATGAGGCCGCCCTACGACCTGTCTGCCGTGCCGGCACAGGCAGGCCCTCTCGGTACGTTACCATATTTACGAACAGGACCACTAAGAGACGAAACAACCGGACAGGATGGTTCATATGATCCCTATGCTCAGTGCAAGAGTCTTGTTCTTCCATGCAGCCCTGTGGATTTGCCTAATCTTCCCGCAGGAGGCCTCATCCCTTTCGCCCGCAGCAGCCATCCGGCATGTCTCGGTCCGCCATCCCATCTCTTCCCCTTATTATCCCGTGGTCCTCAAGGGCAAAGAACTCCCGCCCCTGCTGCATGCGCCCGCAGCAAAGATCTCTCTTTATGCCTTCCATGACCCTGAGGGATTGAAACCCATCCCCTTCCAGATCGACCGAAGGGACATGAACGGAAGATTTCTGATCCCGGCTGATAAAAAAGAGCAGGAACGGCAAGGGAGATCGCCCATGGACAAAAACGACGAGCTTGTATTTATGGCATCCGATGCCGGAGAGCAGACCCTGACCCGGCTGGAGGGAATGACCTTCTCCTCGGCCGTGGAAATAGAAATCCGTGATCCGATAAAAAATATCCGTAAATGGGTCTATGCATGGGTCCTGGATCACGAGACCTCTCAAGCGGGCATGCCGCATTATGTCTCCTACCGTCCCAAGGACGATGTGATCGAGTCGCAAACCTACCGGGTCGGATTCTCCAGGAAAACCCCTTTTGTCATGGATGCATTAAACTGGAAGGGGGCTTCTCCCCATGAATACGGCGCGAATCTGGCCGACAAGATGAAGGCGAGACACAGCGGGAAGTTTCTTCATAAACTGGACTTTGTAAGAACGGAAGAGGATTCCGAATCCAGGCTGACCGCCGTAAAGCAAGGCCCCGTGCGGGTCATCCGGTGCACGGTCAACAGGGCCAGGCTCTTCATGGGGCTTCGCACCCCGGCCATCACCATCTATCATATCCATTACGCCAACGCCTTCTTCTTGGATACCTTCATTGAGATCCCCTTCAGGATCGGCCTCTTTTTCTCGGACCTTAAGACCCTGATGACCATGGACGGAAACGACGGCCCTCTGGCGCCGCCATCAATGGAAAGATGTCCGCTGAAAAGGAAAAAATCAATGCCTCCGGTGACAAGGCCCTCGTTGTTTCCAGTCCCGATGGAGAAATCCTGGTCTCCATGAATCTTGGAAGGAATCTCCCGGTCCACTACAGGGTATACATCCTCGATGATGCGAGCCGCATGGACCCTCCCGATAACATCCCCGGACAATTCGGCAATATGGGGTTCATCTCCACGGGATGGGAAAACCTGGGCGACTCGGTCTACCAGATGATCTTCAGCGTTTACATGATCCGGGATATCTCCGTGGACCAGGGTTTTGAAATACTGGACAACGCCCCCGCTTTTGTGAATTGAGCATGGGCGGCTTTTTCGTATCATGGTCGGGCGCGCCCTCCACAAAAAAAATTAGATTTACAATTCCCATAAAAATTGATAAAAATGCAAAATATGGATACCGGTTTCTCCTGTCAAACACCTCTTATCCGAATCATTGCAGATGATCGCGAACAAAGAAGCGGCACAATAGAAGCGTTAAAGGTTTTGGAGGATGTCGAAGTTTTTGTACAACGTCTTGCTCTGGGGGATTATGAAGTAGAGGGTAACTTCCTTTTTGAGAGGAAGACCTTGTTGGATTTTACAGTTTCCATCCAGAATGGACGGCTCTTTGATCAAGCATGCAGACTTGCTTCCTCGCCGAAGCGTCCGGTCCTTATCTTAGAGGGAACAGCCGGTGATCTGGCCACAAGCGGAATGCGACGAGAAGCGATCCAGGGCGCTCTGATTACAATCAGTCTCTTTTTAGGAATTCCAGTTCTACGCTCACAGAGCCCGAAAGAAAGCGCCCAGCTCATATGTTACGCTGCCAAACAGATGAGAAGAATTTCCGTTGGTGCATTACCTCACAAGGGGAAACGACCCAAGGGTAAACATAGAACACAGCTTCAGATTCTACAGGGCTTACCGGGTATCGGCCCGGCGAAGGCCGGACGGTTACTGAAAACCTTTGGTAGCGTAGAAAATGCAATTTCAGCCCGTCTGGAAGAACTGAAGGAAGTTGAAGGGATCGGGAAAATGACCGCTGAGAATATACGCTGGATAGTCAGCGAACCAGAATCAGAGTATGGATTCCAGAATGCCGATTTGGATCTATGAAGAAATTGATATTAATCACAGATGAATAAGGGCTGCAGATCTCTAATCAATGGAATGCCTTCCTGAATGCATCCTCATAAACCTTAAGATCGTTTTCAGAAAAGAGCACAAACCGGACCTCGTCCATGGGGTGCTCCGTGAGAAAGTCCCGAACGGTTGAAAGGGCGATTCCGGCCGCCTCCTCGATGGGGAACCGGTAGGCCCCGGTGCTGACGGATGGGAATGAGATGGAGCGGATGTGAT
The DNA here is from genome assembly GCA_001873285.1 of Nitrospirae bacterium CG2_30_53_67. Lineage (NCBI taxonomy): Bacteria > Pseudomonadati > Nitrospirota > Nitrospirae bacterium CG2_30_53_67. The sequence continues at coordinate 4,998 of MNYV01000088.1, read as the reverse complement.
TCTCCTTCGCAAGCCTGAGGCTGTTCCTGTAGGCATCGGATAGAAGTTCCCGTTCGTTTCGACCCCCGCCGGACCAGACCGGCCCCACGGTATGGATAACATACCGGGCCTTTAGGTTTCCTCCGGACGTGATGACCGCTTCGCCGGTTCCGCATCTCCCCTGCCTGGCCACAATGGCCTTGCACTCCTCCAGGATCTTCGGGCCTCCGGCCCGGTGAATGGCCCCGTCCACGCCTCCGCCTCCCATGAGAGACGAGTTGGCCGCATTCACGATGGCTTCAGTCTCCGCCTGCGTGATATCCCCGCGCACCAGAGTCAGCCTGCTTTTCCCAATCTTCTTTTCCATATCGGCCTCCGTCAGTCAGAAGATAACCACAGGGAACAGAGAAAACAAAATTTTTCTGCCACGAATGAACACGAATCTGCATAAAAAAACGGCAGTTGTTTGTGCCAAGCGCCCTCCGCGCCTCTGCGGTGAAGAGGTCTTGGTTTTCGTTCTTACCTAAAAGGCCTTTCCTCTGCGTTCTCTGTGTGCTCTGCGGTGAAAAGGTTTTGCTTTTAACAAGGCGCTGCTTTTCTCCGTGTTCTCTGTGTGCTCTGTGGTATCCCTTTTCATCATCCCGGCTTGATCCGGACAATGGCCGCCCCCCACCCCCCGGACTCCGGAGGCGCCTCTGAAAAAGACCGGAAACGTCTTCGGTCTTTCAATCATTGGATCTTTTGTAACGGAAAAAGAGGATTCCGTCAAGCGGCCCCGCTTCTTAAACCCACGTGCGATTTCCTTCTTGACGGATGAACTCTTGTATGTTAGTTTTTCAATTCAATTTATTATTTCATATCTTGCAGGGTTCCCCTGTGGTTTACTCTCTTTGCATCAGCCGCGGTCAACGCAGGGGGCGCCTCAAGTGAGGGATGGACGGACGGTCTGCCCGTCTCCATGTGCCGTCCGGTCTCTTGGATGAGGATAAAAAAAAACATGAACCATGAACAGATCCGGCTTGGATTGACCTACGATGATGTGCTCCTGGTGCCGGCCCGCTCCAGCGTGCTCCCCAAGGATACGGACACCTCAACCTATCTCACGGGACGGATCCGGCTGAACATTCCCATCGTGAGCTCGGCCATGGATACGGTTTCCGAGGCGAGACTGGGGATCGCCCTGGCCCAGGAGGGGGGGATCGCCTTCATCCATAAGGCCATGTCCCTGGAGCGGCAGGTCATGGAGATCGACAAGGTCAAAAAATCCGAAAGCGGGATGATCGTGGATCCCATTACCATAGAACCGGACCGCAGGATCCACGAGGCCATGGCCATCATGGATAAGTACCGTATCTCCGGAGTCCCCGTCACTAGAGGAAACCGTCTGGTCGGGATCCTGACCAACCGGGATCTCAGATTCGAGACCCGTCTCGACCTCAAGGTCTCCGAGGTCATGACCAAGAAGAATCTGATCACGGCCCCGGAAGGAACCACCCTGGAGGAGGCCAAGGAGATCCTCCACCAGCACCGGATCGAAAAGCTCCTGGTCGTGGATCGTGACGGAAACCTCAAGGGATTGATTACCATCAAGGATATCGAGAAGAAGATGAAATTTCCCAATGCCTGCAAGGACGATCTGGGCAGGCTCCGGGTCGGCGCCGCCATCGGTGTGGGCGAGGAGGCCCTGATGCGCGCAGAGGCCCTGATCCGCTCCGGTGTGGACGTGCTCTGTGTGGACACGGCCCATGGCCATTCCGAAGGGGTGCTCGAGGCCGTCCGGCAGATTAAAAAAACCTATCCGGACAGAGATCTGGTGGCCGGGAACGTGGCCACGGCCCAGGGGGCCAGGGACCTGATCGAGGCGGGGGCCGATGCCATAAAGGTCGGGATCGGGCCCGGCTCCATCTGTACGACCCGCGTTGTCGCCGGGGCCGGAATCCCTCAGATTACGGCCATCATGGACTGCGCCAAAGTAGCCCGAGAGTCTCATGTGCCGGTCATTGCCGACGGGGGGATCAAATATTCCGGGGATATTACCAAGGCCATGGTGGCCGGGGCCAATTTGGTCATGATCGGCGGTCTCCTGGCCGGTGTGGAAGAGAGCCCCGGAGAGACCGTGCTCTTTCAGGGGCGAAGCTACAAGGTCTATCGCGGCATGGGCTCCATCGGGGCCATGTCTTCGGGAAGCAAGGACCGGTATTTTCAGGAACACGAGACCCTGGAGAGGAAACTGGTCCCCGAGGGGATCGAAGGCCGCGTCCCCTATAAGGGGTCCCTTGCGGAGAGCATCTATCAGCTTGTGGGAGGACTCCGCTCCGGCATGGGCTACTGCGGGTGCCGCACCATCCCCGAACTGCAGGAGAAAGCGGAATTCATCCGTATCACGGTCGCCGGATTCCGCGAGAGCCACGTCCATGACGTGATCATCACCAAAGAGGCCCCCAACTACCGCCTGGAGTAACCAACATTCTTGACATACATACAAAGTCTTTTACACGTATAACAAGTATAGAGATTGCAAGCAAAAAGGGTCCAAGGATTCCAGGGGTCAAGGGTTCAAGTGAACGGCGAAGAAAATGAGAGGAAACGAATCGCTTGACCCCTCGAACCCTTGGCCCCTGGAACCCTTCTTGGATGCCTAAAATCACAACTTCTTCTCCGCCGGCTCACAGTATCATTTGGGGTGTGCATACGCTATGTCCATACAGCAGAAAAAGATTCTGATCCTCGATTTCGGATCCCAGTACACCCAGCTCATCGCCCGCCGTATCCGAGAGCTCAAGGTCTACTCCGAGATTCGGCCTTTTTCCGAACCCCTGAAGGGGATCCAGGCCTTTCGGCCTTCGGGCCTGATTCTCTCGGGCGGCCCCTCGAGCGTATCAGATCCCGGGGCGCCGTTCCCTGATCTGGGAATCTTCTCTATGGGCATCCCCATTCTCGGCATCTGCTACGGCATGCAGTTGATGACGCAGATGCTGGGCGGCAGGGTCGCTCCGGCAGCACACCGTGAATACGGCGCGGCGGACCTGGACCTGCTCGCTGAATCGGAACTGTTCTCCGGCTTGGGGAAACGCCTCCGGGTCTGGATGAGCCACGGCGACCGTATTGATACACCGCCACAGGGATTCTCCCCTATAGCCGGCACGGAAAACTCCCCGGTGGCCGCGATGGCCGATCCAGGACAGGGTTATTATGCCCTGCAGTTCCATCCCGAAGTGGCCCATACCCCGCAGGGTATGGAAATCCTCAAGAACTTCGCCTACCGGATCTGCGGGTGCGGGCCCAATTGGACCATGCACTCCTTTGTGGAGCAGGCTGTATCCGATATCCGGGCCCGTGTGGGAGAAGACCGGGTGATCTGCGCCTTATCCGGTGGAGTGGATTCCTCGGTTGCCGCCGTGCTGCTCCACAGGGCCATCGGAGACCGCCTGACCTGCATCTTTGTGGACAACGGACTGCTTAGGCTGAACGAGGCTGAAAAAGTGGTCAAGACGTTCCGTGACGAGTTCCGCATCCCTCTGGTCTTTGTGGATACCGCAGAGAGGTTCCTTAAAAAACTGGCCGGGGTCACCGATCCTGAGAAGAAGCGCAAGATCATCGGGAACGAGTTCATCCGGGTCTTTGAAGAAGAGGCAGGCAAACTCGGCAAGGTTGATTGCCTGGCGCAGGGGACCCTCTATCCGGACGTAATCGAGAGCGTCTCCTTCAAAGGTCCCTCGGCCACCATCAAGAGCCACCACAACGTGGGCGGCCTCCCTGAACGGATGAAACTCAAGCTGATCGAACCCCTGCGGGAACTCTTCAAGGACGAGGTCCGGCTGGCAGGGAAGGAGCTGCAGATTCCCGATGAGATACTCTTTCGCCAGCCCTTTCCGGGCCCGGGTCTTGCCGTGCGCGTGCTCGGGGAAGTCACCAGAGATCGGCTCGAGATCCTCCGCAGGGCCGATGCCATCGTGATCGAGGAGGTCAAGGCCGCAGGGCTCTACCGGCAGATCTGGCAGTCGTTTGCCGTGCTCCTCCCGATCCGGACCGTGGGGGTCATGGGCGACGAGCGGACCTACGAGCACGTGATCGCCGTACGTGCGGTCACGAGTCAGGACGGCATGACCGCCGACTGGGTCCAGCTTCCCTACGACCTCCTGGGCCGCATCTCCAATCGGATCATCAACGAGGTCAAAGGGGTCAACCGCGTGGCCTACGACATCTCCTCCAAACCGCCGAGTACCATCGAGTGGGAATAAGATTTGACGGCTTCGTAAAAAGTCCATCTGCTGGTTATGCTTGCCGCTTCTTCACTTCGTTTCGAAGCGCCGCATGCCCCGCTTTGCATTATTCATGCCGCCTTTGGCGACTTACATATTAATGAATCTTGGGGTTCGCTGCGCCCTTCGTCATTGCAGCGTACATCCAAGTACGCCTCATTCCTCAGGACTTGCGCGCCTTGCATCTGGGCCTTTTTTCTTTGCCGTCACATTTTAGAACTTCTTACAAGTCCATCAAATTTAATCCTTAGCCTCCTTGGATTTCGTGATCTGAATCTGGGTCCCTTTCTTCTCCTTGTTTTCGGTCAGGACAATCTGTGTGGCACTCTCCTCTTTATCGATGATGATGTTCACCATCTTCCCTTCGGGCATGGCCATCTCGTACATCTTCGGATCATCCCCTTTCAACTTTTCCTTGTAAAAGGCTGATACCTTGTCGATGGGGTCCTTTGAGAAGAGGACCGTTGCAGAAAAGTCGTTCTTTTTCTCCTTGTCTGTCCCCGTCATGCTCCACGACTGCCCTTGCTCCGATTCCACACCCGGATAGACCGGGACACCCAAATCCTTGGGGATGGTGTCGGCGCCCATCTTCATCGTCGTAGTTCCCTCTCCGGTTTTTACCGTCATCTCATGGACATCCCCGCCCTGCTTCTTGGTGACCTCCACCTTCCCCCCGGGTGTGGAATAGACCTTGGTTTCCTCTTTCTTGCCGCACGCTCCGGATAAGAGGAGAAATATCATCAGTGCGGACACAACG